>JBBKVU010000124.1:0-32405 GCA_037968595.1 Comamonas sp. | reverse complement strand
CTTCCTGCGCACGCCAGCGCGCCAGCGTCGCACCTGGGGCTGCTCCGGGCGCGGGCAGCTGCGCGGCGCCTTGCAGCGTGCGCAGGAAGAGTTCGGTGCTGGCGCCGCTCATGAGCCGGTTCTTTCCTGCGTCTGGCTGTGGCAGGCAAACAGGTCGGCGAGAAAGCACTGGTGCCAGCGCTCGATGTCGTGGCTGCGCAGGCGCTTGAGCATGGCGCGGTGGCGTTGAACGCGCTCGAGCAGCGGCATCTGCAGCGCGCGCTCTATGGCCTGGGCGACGCTGCGGCTGTCGAAGGGATTGACCAGCAAGGCTTCGCTCAGCTCCTGCGCCGCGCCCGCGAACTCCGAAAGCACCAGCACGCCAGGATCATCGGGGTCCTGAGCGGCCACATATTCCTTGGCTACCAGATTCATGCCGTCGCGCAGCGGCGTGACCAGGCCGACGCGCGCCAGCCGATAAAAGCCCGTGAGCAGCTGCTGCGCATAGACGGTGTTGACATAGCGCACCGGCGTATAGCTGGGCGAACCGTGACTGCCGTTGATGCGCGAGGCCTGGGCCTCGAGCGCAGTGCACAGTTGCTGGTAGCTGGGCAGCTCGCTGCGGGTGCGCGTGGCAATCTGCAGCAGCACCGGCGATTGCGCGTCGACACCGCCTGCAAGGTGCTGGTCAAATGCCTGGAGCTTGTGCTCCAGCCCCTTGCTGTAGTCGAGCCGGTCCACGCCCAGCACCAGGGCGCGCCCGCCCAACGATTGCCGCAGCTCCTGCACCGCGGTCTGGGCGAACGCCGCCGGCGCCTGCGCCTCTATGCCCTGGGTATCGATGGAAATCGGGTAGACGCCAAACTGGCTGCTGCGGCCGCGGTAATGCAGATGGAAGCACTCGTCGCCCGCCGGGGTGATCTGCATCTCGGGCTGGCGGCTGCGCACGGCCTGGAAATAATCCAGCAGGTTCTTCAGGTCGTTGCGCGTCTGCAGACCGACAACGTCGTAGTCCAGCAGTCCGGCCAGCAACTGCGCATGGCAGGGAATGGCGCGCAGCAAATCTGGCGGCGGCACGGGGATATGGTGAAAGTAGCCGACAGCGCCTTCGAAGCCGCTGTCGCGCAAGGCCTGTGCGGTCAGCAGCAGGTGGTAGTCGTGCACCCAGACAAAATCGTCTTCCCGGGCGCAGGCCAGCACCTCGTCGGCAAACTTGCGGTTGACCTGCCTGTAGACCGCATATGCAACATCGGAATAATCAAGATAATCCGAGCGCAGATGAGAAACCGGCCATATTACCGCATTGGAAAATCCAAGATAATATTGACGATATTCTTCTTCGTTCAGCGAGAAAACCCGATATTCAAGATTTCCCGAAACACCGGATTTTCTTTCACAGTCGGCGCAGATGGCACCGCTCCAGCCAATCCAGACGCCCTGCACTGTCTCGAACATATCCCGCACCGCCGCCGCCAGCCCGCCAGATTGTGGTGTTTCATCGTAGCAAACCCGGTTCGAGACAATAATCAGTTTCATTTTAATAACGGATAGCGCTTGACGTACTCAAACTGACTTTCCATTATTGCCCTGGATGGCTTTTAAAATGTAGGAGAGCTAGCCCTGTGATTGTGGGAGGTCGATAGATAGCTTAACTATTTGGAAAGTCAAATAGCAATTGATTTTATCGATGGCCGCACCCCCACCCGCTCACAGCCGGTGGCGCGGCGCGCGGCTTCAGAAGTAGTAGTTGACGCTCAGCGTGGCCTCGCGGTCCACGCCGCGGAAGATGCCTGCAAAGTACTTCTTGCCGAACAGATTGTTCACGTTGAGCGCCACGCGATAGCGCGGGGTCTGATAGGCCACGGCGAGATCGGCCAGCGTCACGCCCGCGTTGGTGTTGAGCTCGCCGTTTGACGCCACGCTGTACGGCGAGGGGCCCTTGTAGCGCAGGCCGGCGGCAAGCATCAGGCCCGCAGCCTGGCGCGGACGGTAGTCCAGCCACAGACTGGCCATGTGGCGCGACGTCTGCAGCGTCTGGCGGCCGATTTCCGCCGGCCGCGTGCTTTGCGTGGTGCGTGGATCGGTATAGGTGTAGCTTGCCAGCGCGCCGACCTGGCGCGTCACGGCAAACCGCCCTTCGAGCTCCAGGCCCGTGGAGCGCACTTCACCCGTCTGCACACTGAAGCGCGGATGGTCGGGGTCCTGGGTGCTGACGTTGGTCTGCGTCAGATCGAAAAGCGACGCGGTCAGCAGCGTGCTGCTGTCCGCGGGCTGGTATTTAACGCCGACTTCGTATTGCTTGCCGCGGCGCGGCTGGAAGCGGCTGCCGTCGAACTTCAGGCCCGTGACCGGATCGAACGAGGTCGCGTAGCTGGCATAAGGGGCGATGCCGTTGTCGAACTGATAGAGCAGGCCCGCGCTGCCCGTGGTCGCGCTGTCCTTGCTGTGCGGCTGGGTGCTGCTCAGCTGCGTGGTCTGCGTACTGTCGTGGCGCAGGCTCAGGTTCGCGATCCAGCGCTGCCATTTCAACTGGTTGAGCGTATAGATGCCGGTCTGGCGCAGATCGCTGGGGCTGTCCTCGAGTTCGGGCGCGGCGATGTTCTGACCGTAGACCGGCACCTGCAGATCGAGGTTGGGCACATCCCAGCCAAAGCCCAGGCCGCCGCGCTCGCGGTACTTGACGTAGTCCAGCCCCATCACCAGCCGCTGCTGCAGCGCACCCCACGCCAGGTCCTTCTGCACACGGCTGTCTGCCGTCAATGTCCGGCCGCGCGTCTGCTGTGCCAGACTGGCACGCGTCACGCTGCGGCCATCGGCCAGCAAGTCCATGGCATAGATGTGGCGGTAGTCGATATCGATGCGCGCAGAGCGCAGGTTCTGCGTCAGCAGCCAGCCGCCGTCGGTCTGGTGCGAGAACTCGTAGCCCAGAGAGCGCGTATCGCGGTTGAAGCGGTCAAAGCCCGGGTCGCCGGCGGTCAGATGCGCCGGCACATCCATGATCTGCGGATAGCTGAACAGGCTGGGCCACCAGGACTTAGGGCTGCCGCGCTCGTTGGAGTAGTTGGCCAGCAGCGTCAACTGGGTCTGGTCGCTGATGTTCCAGCGCAGCGAAGGCGCGATGGCGATCCGGTCATCGCGCGAGCCTATGGTGCGGCCGTCGCTGTCGCGTGCCTTGAGGTTGAGGCGGTACAGCAAGCGGCTGTCGTCATCGAGCGCCCCGCCCAGATCGGCCGTCGCCTGCACCCGGTCGTAGCGCCCGACCGACAGCCCCACGCTGTTCACATGCTCGGCGCTGGGACGCTTGGACAGCACATTGATCACCCCGCCGGGACGGCCCTGGCCAAACATCACCGAAGCCGGGCCCTTGACCACCTCGATGCTTTCGAGTTCGTCGATCTCGTCATTCCACGAGCCATAGGTGCCGGCCGCGAACAGCCGCAGGCCGTCCTTGTAGTAGGAGCTGCCGTCGCTGAAGCCGCGTATCATCGCCCCCGTCATGCGCACATCGGCGCCCGTCACTTCGGTGGCGACACCAGCGGTGTACGACAGCGCCTGCTCTATGCTTTTGGGCGCCTGATTCCTGATCTGCTCCTGGGTGACGATGGAAATCGAGCGCGGGGTCTCGCGCAGCGCGCTGCCCAGCTTGCTGCTGGCGCTGCGTTCGCTGCCCACATAGTTCTGCAGCGCGCTGTCCATCGGTGAACTCACGGTCACCGTCGCCAGGGCGACCTCGTCCGCCGCCGGGGCTGTTGTAGGTTCTTAGAAGTCCTGCAAACTTTCTTAAAACTTGCAAATATGAAACGCGCGAGTCTTCTGCATACTCGCGACAGACGCTGATGGTGTCCGTTGACGGTTTGCACGGTAATGTTCAGGCGCGGGCAGGTCGCCAGTGAGGTAGCTGTAGTGCTTCTGCCTGGCAGCTAGAGCGGTTTCGCGCTGACCTAACCGCCCCCACCGTTCGCCCTGAGCCTGTCGAAGGGCTATTTGCGGCGCGGCGCTCGTGATCGAGTCTGGCTGGTTCATCCTTCGACAGGCTCAGGACGAACGGGGGAGTGGAGCACGTTGCTTTTGGCAAGTCAGCCCGAAACCGCTCTAGCCCTGTGGGTGGGCTAGCTGCGTCAACGCATCCTTGAGGTAGGCGTAGGGACGCCGACTGGACTGAGCTCATCACGTAGTCCCGCGCGCTGGCTACTGGCGAGCAACCAGTTGTGCCTGCTATGGGTAATTGGCAGGATCTGACTCTCGATACAGCGGTTGTCCGTGGGCGATTGCCCGTCATTGATGAGTGTGTCAGCGTTGTAATCTAGCGCTTTGGCCGCGGCTGATAGACCTGTTTACTGGCGCAGCGAGCGCAGGCGTTGTGTGCCGCAGCTGGATGAGCTTGCTTTAATCAGCAGTTGGCACTGCGCTCAGCAGAGCGTGTTTTTGCTTGACGAGGAGCAGTCCAAGGTGGCTGTGGTGGTGGCTTGTGACAGAGGGCATCGGCAACCTTCTCCCAACAGGAATTTTTCAACTTGCACTGGGAAAACATCACAGGCGGAGTGCAAGCAGTCGCTATCGACGCATGGCCCTAAGATTTTTTAGTTCATAAAACGGTTATGCTTTTGTTGTGAGCTAGGACTGTCAAAAGTTGGTTAAATGTTATCCGGCCGAGCACCGTAATCGGTTGTCATCTAAAAATAGTTAGCAGCCATAGAAAATGCATAGTGATCTAATTCGAAAGCAATACGATTTCGAGCTTGAGCAGAAGAACGCGATTGCTTCCGGGGCGAATATTCCCATGGTTGCTATAACCGTTGTGGCAAGCGCTTTTTCCGTTATATTTCTAGACTACCGCTACGAACACGGAGCATTGACATGCGTCTTTCTGGCGTTTGCGTTGGGAGGTATCTCCGCTGTCTGCTTCTCGATATTCAGCATTTTTCGCTCTTTTTGGAACTATGAGTATCAGAAGCTTTCGAGTTCGTTGTCACTACGGCAGCATTTTGAAGAGCTGAGAAATTGGCACGTCGCGAATGGTCGCACGGACGCTGAAGCAAAGATTTGTGCTGAGGCTGATTTTTCCGAGTACATAGACGATCGCCTGATTGAAGCAGCCGATTGGAATGGGCAAAATAATCTTGTTCGAGGAAACTATTTGCATCGATCTGCTGCTGCAGTCGCTCTGAGCGTTGCCTGCTTCGTCCCTGCCGCTCTGTCATATGCTTACAATAAGTCGACCGGAGAAGAGAAAATACATCAGGTTCGGATTCTTCAGCCAATCAACCCACCACCATCGAGTAAAGATATGTCCAGTGCCAAGCCATCCACCGCTCCCAGCCAACCGACTGCCGCTCCGGCGCCGGCACCTGCTACGGCACCCGCTGTAAAGCCGTCTGGCCCTCCAAACTTGGTGTTCAAAGGGAACTCGGACCTTACGAAACCAAGCGCAAACACAAACCTACACAGGAAGTAAACCGAATGATTGGCTATCGCCCTGGCTTCCAGCGAACGCCTTCGGCGCCGCTGACGTAGAACGCTATTCATCAGGAGCTTCATGTGAAAGCAAACGAGTGGCATCAGCGAGGTGAGGCTATGCAAGATCCGATCGAAGCGCTGTCCAATTTTTGGAGAGGCTTCAATAATTTGTTCTCGGCGGTTGCTCAGGGATCTGAAAGAAGTAAGATCAAGGCCTACATTGAGAGTGAGTTGAGTGAGGATCAGGCCTTAGAAATACTCCTGAGTAATCAAGCTGGAATTAGATATTTGCTGTCAGAACCGGTGATCGATATGCGGGGAAATGGAAGAGACACGTCGTCGAGCATGCGGTCCTTCATTGAGGATCCTGCCAACCTTCAAAGGCTGGTCCACCTGTTTATGGTCATTTACCAAATTCGCTGCAATCTTGAACATGGGCAAAAATCCCCAAATCTCGAGCGAGATGTCCGGCTTTGTCAGTCCGCTGCACCGATAGTCGGCGCACTTATTAAAATCTCCACACAACCCCCTCGATCAAGCGTAGGTCTTACTTAACTAGGGATTTTTCTGCTTGGTACGTAAAAATGGGGCAGGTCAACGTCACTTATTTTTTAGTCATGATCGCTTTCCTTGTGTAGTCAGGTGATGCGGGCCATGGGTGAAACGTCTTTGACGATTGATTGACCGGCAGCTTTCTCTGCGATTCGCAAGTCATAGGTGGATTGAAGATTGAGCCAGCCTTGGGCTTCGCTGCCGAAATAGCGTTCCAGGCGTAGCGCTGTATCGGCCGTAACGCTGCGATCGCCGTCCACTACTTCGCGCAGACGCGAGTAGGGAACGTGCAGGGCTTTGGACAGCGCGTTGACGCTAATGCCCAAGGGCTTGAGGTAGTCCTCTTGCAAGACTTCGCCGGGATGGACAGGACGCATGCCGCTCTTGAACATGATTTCTCCTTTTTGACTCACCTTGGAAGGATCTTGCATGGAATGCACTGTGCCCTTACCGCTCTTGAACTGCACATGCATACGTTCCCCCACTTTGGGCACGCGGTCAAGAACCTGGGTATCGTGCAGCACTACTTGCCTGCGGCTCAGGTCCTGGGCCACATACCTGTCGGTGACTGCAACAACCGGGCCGATATAGAGACGATCCTTGGCACCAGACACATGGTTCACCGCATAGTCACTGGCCTCCAGCATCTCGCGCATTTCCCGCTCGCACCTCTCCGAGCCTGACTCAGGAGCCTGGGCCTGCGTTAGCTCGGGCGTGGACGCTCGATCTACTCCATGGCTCCAGCCAGGAATATTGACGTAGTAGCGCAAGCCCCTACCCACCCCATTCGTCCAGAGCTGGCCTGTGTCCACCATGGTCGAGAGATCACGGGTTGCCGTGGCTTTGGATACCTCGGCCAGACGTGTGTACTTGCCGGCACTCAGCCCGCCCTCGAAGCCGCCGTCGCCGGCATCCAGCAGCCGCTGCAGCACCTGTCTTTGCCGGTCATGCAGGCCCGTGCTCTCGTACTGCTCCCAGAACTGACGCTTCTGGATTACCTGGTCGATGAATTGCATGGCAGAAAGGCAGGCCTGCGCGCTTTGCCGCGCAAACCACTCAACCCAGTCGGTCACATCGGTATCTCCGCGCGACGCAGCGTTCAGCTGGTCATGGTAGGTATCGGTGGATGTGAGTAGCTGGCGTGACAGGCTATAAAGCCTAGCTGGCTCCCGCAGATGCTGCGCCATGACCATATCTAAAATAGCCCGGCCCACGCGGCCGTTGCCATCTTCAAACGGATGGATGCACTCAAACCACAGGTGCGCGATCGCTGCGCGTGCAAAACCGTCCATCTGCTTGCCTGTGGTTTGGGCTTTAGCGGGGGAAGTTTCATCAAACCATTTGAGAAAGCGTTCCATCTGCTGCGGTACCTCTGCAGAGGGTGGCGCGACATAGTGGACGACCTCACGGTCCACCTTGCCACTGACGATTTGCATAGGTTCGTCAGACGCCCGAAACTTGCCCACGGCGATGCGAAAGGTGCTGGATGTGCCTCCAGGGAACAACGCAGACTGCCAGCGGCACAGACGATCTGCATCGAGCGGCTGGTCGGCATTCGTCATGGCATCGGTGATGACATCCACCAAACCATCCACGCGTCGATCCATAGGCCTATCCGAAGCTAAGCCCATTTTGCGCATCACAGAAGATCGGACGATCTCCTTTGAGAATCGCTCCCCCTCGATGGCGGCTGTGGAAATCACTTCATCGAACAGCGCTTCCATGGCGACTTGCCCGGAGTTGACAAAGCCAATCGCCTGCGCCTTGCCTTCCAGCATCCCGTGCGTGCGGTAGGCCTCTGCGAAGGCAGTTGCTGTACGCTCTGCGTGATAGACCAGCGCTGGCCAGTCTGGCTGTTGCCAGATCCATCGAGGATGGTTGTTCATGAGCCGCAATTTAACAGATCCGGCTTAAAAAATGAGCCGTGTTTTGTTGGTACGGCTCACGTTGGCTTGGTGTGCCCGGATTTACTTGGAAATGCGCTGTATCGCAGCACGTGCGTCGTTAATGGGAGCTAAAAGCTCTGCCTCAGGTGGTTGCATTTTGTTGACGGGCAATTGCCTGTGGACCACAACTGGATCGAGAACCAGATCCGGCCGATTGCCATTGATAGAGCCAACTGGTGTTCGCCGGACAGCGTGCGGCGGCTGTGGTGATCGGCCCACGTGAACGGGCATGGCCCTATGCCTAGCTCAAGGACGTGCCCACGCGCCGGGTGGAGGGGTTGGTGCCGCATCGTTGGCAGGCTGCCAAGTCGTAACTGATTTAGGAGGTCAGACGGAATCACTGAGCATTTACTCTCAATGGTCCTCCATCGTGGGAAGATGACCGCTTCACGCGGTGCCTTATAGATGGGATTACCGTGCGCAACCGGTCTGGCATCGATCGGCAGAGTTCGGCCATGAACAGCCCGCTGGCAGTAACAAGAAACAGGTGCTCAATGCTTGAACTGAGGCGATTCCGGCGGCGCGGCCCTGAGCCGATCGGGCCGAGATGGCAATGCGGCAGAAGCGGCCGAAGTGCCACACCGTTGTGATGTCGCCTCAAGCGAAAGACTAGGCTACGCTGCGCGCAGGCGGCTGTTACACGAAGAACTGCGCGATAGAGCAATCTAGGCCGAGAAACCAGAGAACTGATCTGGGGTTGGCCCGGTCGATTCGGTGCGCACAGATGAAACCGATACTTAGGACGATGAAGGCCATTCCTGCATTAAGCCGCGCCGCGAAACGGCGTCGGTTTGCATGAATTGTTAGATGATCCGATAGATGTCCGTCTCTTTGTTGTATTCAGCTTTCCCTACCGCAACAAGTCGCTCCCACACCTTTGTGGCAGCGGGTGTGCGCCAGTAGTCCGCGGACATGGTTGGACTGGAGCGGATCTCTGTTGATAAATGATTCGCCGCAAATGGGAGGATGGCGTCTGGAATTCCACACCCTCCGTATACACCATGGGCATTTATCATCATCACCATGTGAGAGCCATCATCTAATGGCTTTAAAACAAGCTCGAAGAATTCATGGATCATGGATTCGTGGGAGGCCATGAACCACGGATAGCCGTGATAAGTCTTTTCGACACGGAGGTTGAACTCTCGCTCAATTTGGTCTCTGCCGATGCACTTCAGTTGCATGTCGTTTACCTTTTGAATTTAGCGGCCGCCGGAGGCGGTCCGCTGGAATGAATGATTAGGATTCCTTCTTCTTCAGAAAGTCACTAAGTTTCGCCCATAAATCGGCTCTCACTTGATGATCCAGGCGTGCGCGTTCAAGATTGACTGTTGTTTGGTCTTTGCTCAGGATGAAATTACGCTCAGTCTGCGAGACTTGATCGAGGGTGATCGCGGTACGCTAGGCCAAGGGCGACACGGATCGAGTGATGATGCAGCTGAGCAGCGTGGCAGACGATTTGCGCAAGCAGGTGCGCGTAGCGCGCGCTGTGGGAGGAAGACCGCTAGCAACGCGAAGTGGCTAAAGGTCCTGCATGCACAGGAGATCAAGTACCCGGGCGTGGGCAGCGCTGGGGCTGGTTTTGGATGTTCCACGCTTCACCCCCTATCCTCCGGCTAGTTGGATTGGCTGAAGTTGAGCTTGAAGCCTAGGTGAATGGCGGCTTAGGTCGATGACAGTCGGCCGCGCGAGGGCTGCCAAGGACGGCCCTAGCCTGAAGCAGACTCGCCATTGGCGATGTCGGCTTCGCAGCGTCGCCGCGTTGTCAACGCGCCCGCGCTAGAGGTCGGGTTCCGCCCATGACCGCTTCATGAGGGCGCCGCATTTCGCGTCAAACGCTTTTCAACACCAACGTTGACTGGGTCGAATTTTTCAGCGCTCTGCAGTTCACAAAATCGAGTGATCCCGCAGCTGCGGCGACTGTCGCGCAGGCTACAGCAGATTCTTGATCGATTCTGCCGTGAACCCTTGTTCGTCCTCCTTGAGAAGAGCAAGCGTATCGGTCAGACGCATCTCTTTTCCTGAGGAATGTAGCTCGCCGAGGTGCTGTGCGAGCCGGCTAGACCGCTCGATGAGGATACGATGTCGGCCGAGAAAGACATACGGCTTCTTGCCAGGGGCGGTGAAAGTCCGCAGATAGATGGCGCCGGTCCATCTTCCGCGGACCTCCCCGAGAACGTTGGCGGCGGCGGCGTCAAAGCTCAGGCGCTCGAGGTTGATCGCCTGGACGCACAGGTGACCAAAAGGATGCTGGGAGAAAAACTCGACCGAGCTCTCAGGGTCGGCATCGAAGAGCATTGACGCGGCTCTGTTGGCCTCAATGACATATGCAGGACTAGAAACTTTGCCCGTGTTCATCCAGTTCCGCACGGCTTCACAAACCGTCCACACCGCTTGCTGACTTTCCGTGTCAAAGCTGATGAACCTCGCCCCCTGAAGCCGCAAGTCCACTCGCGTCTGCAGGGTAAAAATCGTACCGGTCAGCCGCCTCAGTTCAGTGAGATTGATATGAACAGGCTTGATCTGATCGAGCGTACTGTCCGGCGTAACCGGAAAAAGCCGAAAACAGAGCAAATCGGGATAGTGCTTCGCTGCGTCGACGAGCTCGGATCCTGTGAAGGTGTCGAAAACGTTGCCGCCATGCATTTCTGATTGCTCGCGCAATGCTGCTATGGTCGCGGGATCTCGCGAGTTCGTCGCATCGAGGAACGCCCGGTATCCTGCGTGGATTAATCCTGCGATGTCTCGCGCAAAGCGCTGTGATGCCTTGTTTTGCAGCAGTTGCTGCCGATCCAGGCCGAATTCAAAGCCTCGTGGCGTACTGTGATTCGCGCGGAAGGAGCCCACACGCAACAAATCGAGGCACAGCGCCTTGGGTCGCACGGGCACCGAGAAGCCGCAAACGCTCGTGCTTGGGCTTCGGATTCCGCCAAGGGCCGTCATTAGCGAGGAGGTTGGATCTGCGAGGAAGGTGGCTTTGCCATCTACCATCCGGTAGGCTAGACCGAGCGAGAGTTCAGATTCGCCGATCGAGCCTTGCCAGTGGAAGAGCTGAACCCCAAGTTCATCCTTAATACGGCTGCGGTTTCCCAGAATGTCGGCGTCTGAAACTGCCGGCACCGCTCGCGCTATCGTGCTCTCTTCCCCGTCGAGGACCAAGGTCACCGGGATCTCGGGGCAATGCAGCATGGTAAGGGCCCGCGCATACACTTCGTCAATCGCGGTGTCGTCGCTGAGAGTCAGGTTCACCATGGTGCCGCAGGGCCGGATGATCGGCTTAAAGACTGTGTAATCCTTCAGTTCACCGAGGGACACCTCAAAGGCGATACCGGATGCGTGAGCAGCACTCTCAGGCCGGCCGCGGTAAGGTTCAAACTCCGCAGTCTCTATCCGTGCCTCACGCGCGATCACGAACACGGACCAGAAGCCGATCCCGAAGCGAGCGATCGGCGCGTACTCGGCGTCCACATATCCGGCTTCCTTGGAACGGCTGCTGCCAACAGTGAGGAAGTTGTTCAGGACGGTTCGCTCGGACATGCCGCAGCCGTTGTCGATGACCCGCACGGTTCGCTGGGCACGGTCGAACTCGACCCGCACAGTCGGCGCGTAGCGATCAGCCGGCGCTGCGTGGTGAGCTCGGTAGCGACATGCTTCGACGGCGTTCTGGACGAGTTCGCGGATCGCGATACCCGTGTTCGTCTTCCAGACGGCGTTAGATGCGATGAGGTCGATTACGCTCCTCTTGTTTAAGCGCACACCGAGCCGCTCGAATCGACCGCCTGCGAACGAGAGGTTACGCAGGAATGGCTCAGCACTGATCCGGAGACGTCGGCGCCGCGATCGCTGATCGATGTCGCAGTAGCCCTGGATCCATTCCTCCATCTGGTCTAACGTCCGGTGGGCCAAGGCAAGCACCTCTGCTTCAGCGAAGGCTCCGGCAACGATGACGCGGCCGTCATCGCTGATGGCGAGGCTGTCGCCGATGCCTATGTGCTTCATGTTCTCCCGATAAGACACCCGTGCGCTGTCACTTGGGTCGATCTTAAGGTGGTCGAGGACTCCGTCCATTACCCGCGTGTCGCTGAATTCCAAGGCGTCGCCAGTACACACAATCGCCGCGAGTTGGCGGACATCCAGTGGGCGCTCAATAGCAGCATGTACCGCATCAAGAAAGCCCAGCTCAGAGATTGCAAGGTTGTGTGACCTCATCATTGTGTCAAGTGCGCTGACGAGATTCACCGGTACGCCCAGGGCTTCAGCATTAAGGCGGATGTATTCACCACCTCGCTTGGAGTGCTCACGCCGCAGGTACGTCTGTAGCACTGGGCTGATCTCCCATCCTGTGGCTTGCTTCAGATGCAGAGAACCAAGCAGTTCGTCTGTCTCACCTGGGAAGATCGTCATACCCAGGTCGTGCGCATAGGCGGCGCCGATCAGGAGGAATAGCTCAGCGGGATTCAGTCGGTCTTGTGCGACTAGCTCGAGGCAACTGGGATCTAACACCTGCTCGATCCGACGCACCACGCGGAATCCGTGATGTGCATCGTGCCTCGTGTAGTACGGGAAGTGACGCTGCGTGTTCGCCAGAATTGGCGCAATACCATTGACAAAGCGCGTGATGCGATCTGCGTACTCCCGGTCGATTGTGAAAAGGAGTTGGTAGAGCCGCGTGTCGTGCAGTTCGGAGATAGGGTCCCTGGGTTGCATGAAATCCTCCACGGAGAGGTGCCTCCGCTCGCTGCGTCTTTGACTTCTCCGCGCTCTTGCTGGTGCGCCGAGCGCTCTTTCGATCCCATTGCATCATGCCATCGACGCACTGTCCGCGTTGTGCGGCATATCAAGGGCATATACAGCTTACGCTGGGACTAACAGTTCCAGCGAGTTCGACGGGCACACGGACGGCATTGCCCGCATGCGTTCAAGGTGACGGGGGATATCAGAATCTCTTGGTACCCGTCGGTGATGCTGTCTTCTGGGAGCTTGTTCGAGTGACTTTATAAGGGTTCGAGCGGCCGTTGTGTGGGGGTAATCTTCATACTCCACAAATTTCTTCAATATTTCTTAAAGTAGCCCAAAGATTCCACTTTTGGTCGTTCAGCGACAGATCACAGATCTGCCAGAACCAGACAACGGAGAAAGTAGAAATAGTAGTTCAACATCTAAGTCAGGGGGCGCGCTGATAGACGAAGCGTCCGCTGGATCGAAGTGTTAGAAGGCATCTGGGCGAATGAACTCAAGGCCAGTGATCTCGGATGCTATGCCATATACAAACTGCCCGGGAGCCATACGGATGAATTCCGACAGCAGCCAGTTGTGGTTGACGTTGAAATGCCCAGCCAATGCAATGGGATCGTAACGGCTAAGTTCACTTAGCCTATGCATAGCAGCGAATATTAAGACAAGCTGGGAGTTGGAAAGATTTTCATGGCCGACAACGGATTTTTTTAAATACCACCTGTTATCGGATGAGTAGATCGGAATTACACGTCGACGTATTTGTTTGTGGTATATCTTGAATTCTTTAATGCTGGTCTCAATATCGCGCCCGGACCAGCGAAATCTACGCTTGCGGCGAATAAAGTAGTGGCCGTTTTCTTCGAATAACTCAAACCCAGGTTGAATTACTTTTTTCGTGTGTGCGTTTATGTACCGACGATCAACTTCAGCTTGAAACCATGCTTCGTTTGATCCATCTTTCCGCATAAAGTTGTTGTCAGTCAGCGGGATGAATAGCTCTGTGGCTCCGCTATAGGTGAGACAAAACGAGCGATGTATAAATGGCATTTGCCAAAAAATATCTCGCAACGTGAAATTTTTTCCGGCGTTATTTGGCTCTGCAAGATACTTGCAGAGGGCGGAGAGAATTCCACTTCCTTGGAAGTCGACAATTTCATTTGACAAAGATTTATGACCATCCGCGGACCTTCCTCCAACACCATGACTTTCGACGAAAGGCTCGTTCCTTGAGGTAAGTAGTGCCTTAGATGCGTTCAGGAAACAGTAGTAAGAAGTGAGCGGCGAAGACAGCTCAGGAAGCGAGGCAGATGCGTCAAAAAAATGTTTTGCTTGCTCCCAATAGAACAGTGCTTTATTCTGATGGTGGCGTTTAAGCCAGAGAGAGACAAAATCCCACGGATCAGAGCATAGGACGCGTTGAGTTCTGAAATCCGGGGACATTAGGCACCCGTGAAGGCGAACAGGTTTTCCTGAAATGTGCAGTTTATGCGCGGGCATGATTATTTTTCAAGACCTGGATTAATCCAGTTATAAGAGCTGGCATCGGCTTTTTTTAATGGTTAGGTTTTCAGTAGGTCGCCTACCAGTCTTACTGCTTGAAGAGTTTCAGATGGAAATTAACTATTGTCCCGTATGTTGCTGTACATTTCTTGGAGGTTATTTTCGAATGCAGAGGCGAACTCTGGATCTTTATTGCTCAAGGTTTTTGCAAAACAGGCCGCTAGAACGGCAATGGTTTGAGTGGCCTGATCTGGAAGAGGGCTTGTCATTGACGGATTCCTAAATAAAACCTGTTTTAATGTGAGCTGCACTAACCCGAATGCCAGATATGGCGTGTGGGGTAAATCAGAGGAGCCAATGCTTGCCAGGGGTCTTGAAGCCTAGATTTTTGGCATTTTTCTGTGTGAAATAATAATGCCCAATGCAATCATAAAAACCGCCGCCCATCCTATGTTGTGCGCCACACGGTTTCTGGATCAACTCCGTGAATTAATGCATTACAACACTATAGCCTGAAAACTGAGCAGGCCTATGGGCAGTGGGTACGAATTTCCGTGCAATGGCACGGTTTGTGGAACACATGAAACACAGCTTTGCGAATTTTATATGAGTGGCCGTTATGGGGGCGGTCCATGGGAAGGTTGTGTACGTTTTTCAGAACCGAGCGGAATGGTGGCCAACCATGCCCAGTGCCCGCAGTCTGGAGCTATGGCTGCTGCTAGATCCTTTGGCGTCAAGCGAGTAAGCTCAAATGGTTGAATTCAAGGTGCCTGCAGGATCGCCAACTGCGAATGGTTAGAAAAGTCTTCCTTCGCTGTCTTAAGCAAGCTGCCGAAGTTGATACTCGTGCCTCCGCCGCCCTGTTTCAGCGTGCGAAGCGCTGCATGCCAAGCAGCATGACCCGTGGGATGAAACTGGAGACGGGACAGGTCACCACCAGCGCGGCTCCACACCTCCTGGTCCTTTGGTCCAAATGGGTAGAGCTCGACCAGGACCTTCTCTAACACTGACCAAGGGGCCTCCTCTTGCGCCGTGGGCGTGGTCTCGGGGTCGTACGGCGATTTCTTCCCGCCTTGGCTCAGCGCGACAGCGAAGTTCATTTCAAGGTTGTCAGCCTTAAAAATTGGGTGCTGGGCGTCTGGGATCAGCTTCGGCACCTCTTCGGAGATATAGTTAAACAGGTCAAAGACCTTGATGAAGCCGCTGGCGCTCTTGTCGGCAGCGCCACGCAAACCTGCCAGCAGTGCCGTCGTGAAAACGCTGTTCCTTGCACCGATAAATACGGCTGACACTTCGTCAGCACGACACGATGCCATCAGAGCGCGTCCGCGCCCGGCTGCCAGCTTTGCGAAGGTGTTTGGGGTATAGCCAGACTTGAGTTCGTGGCCTTTACTGTCGGTCAAACTCTTCGAGAGTGCAGCACCTCCAGCATGACAGGCGTCGATGAAGACCAGCAGTCGTTTCGCTTTGATCTGCGCAAGTGCCGTAGCTAATTCATCTGAGCCAATGGATGTGTTTTCAATGTCAGCAAGGTCGCTATCCACGGTCACCAGCACGCTATCTTCATTACCTGGGCTGCCCACGACGCCACCATGGCCGGAGAAGAACACGCAGGCTGTGTCATCAGGGCCCGCTCGAACAGCCAGTTCGTCGAGACCCTTCAATACAGCTGTCCGAGTAGCGTTTGCGTCCAAGAGAGTGACAACGTTGGCGGGGGTATAGGCACAGTATTTCGGCGATGCGAGCGTCGCGGCGACGTCGTTGACGTCGTTTAGGATCGCAGCAGGTAGGTTGGAAACTTGCTGATAGTTCGCCACGCCGATAAGAAGGGCGTGGCCTTGTGGGTAGCCAGTTGGGTTCATGTTTCAACGATGGGGGTACATGGGCGCGTCAACGCCAGCCGATGATGTCCGTGTCGCTGGCATATAGGCGCAGCTTCTCGTTCCTAGGAAAATCCTGGCGCATCACTGCAAGGAGCTCACGCGTAGTCAGGCGGCCCCCGTAACGGATTGAAGTTAGCGTAGTGTGCCAACGAGTTGCCCCGTTTTGAGCGCCACCTGGCAGGTCAGAATTCTTGCCCCCAGCGCGTGACCAGAGCTCTCCGCTATCCGGGCCGCTTGGATATAGTTCACGAACCTCTGCTTCGAGTGCACTCCACTTCTCCGCAGCGCTTGGTTTTGTGATCCCAAGCGTCCAACACGTGTAAAAGCTAAGCAAGCCTGCGCACAGCCTTAACCCTGGCATGAGGTCTCGACGATGAGCAAGGTTGTCCGAAAGATATCTGGCGGCGCGCTCCCAACGTCGGGATGCCACAAGCGTTCCCAGTTGCTCAGAATCCGTATGAGAAAGAGTGCGAACGCTCCTCAAGAGGTTGTTCAGCCATGTGATGAACATCTCTTCGTGGAACGACGGCAGGGCACTAATGATTGAGAGGCGCGCATCAACCGTCACCGATGTTCTTTCAAGCACGGACTGTAAGCTCGAACTTGCCATGATGGCGTGCTCAAGCGGGGCTTCTGGTGGGGGCTCCACCGAGTTTTTTGCAGCGGTGTCTAACCAGCCGGTTGCGGTCGCCTGCAGGTAGTAGTCACGCCGCGAAGCGGGCAGAAGCGACCACAGCCGCGCCCGCTCCGGGATGGCGCTGAGGTCAGCCAAGGGTGTCTGTGCCAGCGCCTCGAGTAGACCGATGTCGGCGGGCCTTCCTTCGGCGAGTTGAGCTAAAACGGTGTCGCGCACACGGATGGCATTGCTTGGTGCGTTCCACAGGGAAGAGTTCTTGCCGATAGCAGCGCCCCACACCTGTTGTTCGGTGATGTCGTTGCAGCGGATGTTAGAGAGGATCTGAGGGTGGGCCGCCGCCAGGTCTGCGCACAATCCGACCAAGCGCAAGTCCTTGTGCGCGAGTGCAGACTCCAACGTCTGGGGAGGGCTCGCGTACCGAAGGGCTGACCGCAAACCGGCGCTGTGGCTTGGGTCCTTGTCAACCTTGAGCTGTTGACCTATAGCATCGAGAGGGGGGAGCGTTGAAGCTAACGCGGCGCCATACGCGGTCAGCCAGCGCTTCTTCAGCAGCGGCGAGAGTAGGGCGGCCTGATTGCTAATATGGAGCTTTCGGGGAACGTCCTTCGCCAGCTGCTGCTCAACTGCTGCATCAGCCGGTAGTGAGTCTATGGCGGCGGCGAACGCGACTTGGCCCCCCTCGGCCCATCGCCAAATTGCTTGAGAAATGACGGGCTTGTTTTGACGAGCGGCAGCCGAAAAGCCCGCTGTCACCGCAGCGCGCCACGACGGTAATGCGAGATCCTCATCAACCGATGCCGCTATCATCTCCATAAAGTCGCGGTCATCCACTGGCGCGAATCCGAGGCTGCTGACAAGGAGCTCAACGGCCGACCAGAGCGACCGAGCGTTGGCAAAACCCGGGAGTGCCAAATTCTTCATTGGTAGCAACTGCTTGCAGCTTGCGCCTGGAATCAAGGCCGTGAACTGCCTGATGAGCTTGTCCTTGATGCTTGCGCCGAGCGTTGGCTGACTTGAGAGGCCGTCGGCCAAGCGTATGGCTGCGAGCAAATCATCGAAAGTTTTGCCCGCAGAGAGGAGGGTCTGCAGCCGCTCAAGCCTGCTCAGTTCCTTGAGCGTATGAACTTCAAGCCCAAGGTCCGCGGCGATATCCAAAATTGGCTGCAGGTCGCGCAGGCCACAGAGAACCCCTGTGGCTTCAGATTCCGGGGTCTTATCGTCGGGCTTGACTATGCGCTGCTTCGTCCAACGAGCTTGGAGCTGCTCGGGCGTACATACGAGCACCGGTGTGGGTTGTTCCACCAGGTCGTTGGGGCCAAAGCTCAGCCGGAACGCGAAGGTTCGTCTTAAGGCCGGCCAGAAGTTCCTCCATAGTGAATCGACGAGGTGTTCGAATCCCCCGACGCCTAGTCGGACAACAGGGGCTACTCCTTGGGCTGTCAATGCGTTGGCCGTCCCGATCAGGTCGGCAGCCGGCGCGTGAAAGCTGCTGGCAGTGTCAAGCTCAAGCGTCGCCACCGAACTGGGGCAGTCTGTGATCGAGGGTGCCAGCCTCCCAAACAACGTAGCCAGGCTCTCAACTTCACACATATCATCCAAGCTGACGATTAGCGCGTGAGTCAGCACCATGCCGCCACGCGATGCGCTCGAATCTAGGAACGTGCGAGCGAGAACGTAGTGGTCGTCGATGGGAAAGCCGCGAACGAACGGCGACCAAGCCAGGACACCTGGAGGCACTGTATCTGGCAGGTCGAGCTTTGATGCGATGGACGCGGCTATGAACGCATTTGGACTCGATGCTCTCAGTCCGTGACCGCGGCCTGGAATCTCGCCATAGACGGCCTGTTCGACTCGCATTTGCTCAGATCCCGTCAGCCATCAAGCGTTGGATGGGCAAGGTAATGTCGGTGTTTTTTTCACCGTTGGGTAGCACCACATAGCCGAATTCTTCAGGGCCGCGGGTTGCGTACTCCTGGTCCGCATCCGTCTTACTGAGCGGACGTTCGAGGGCCGATAGGCCAATGACAGAGGGCGATGTCCAATTGCTGCGCACGAACGACCACAACATCGGCAGTCGAGACGCTAGGAGCTCAGCCGGTAGCTCCTTCGTTTCAAGTTCATCCCAACAGCTCAGTAAGATGGTCAAGCGAGGCTCACGCAACGGCCGGTCCAAGTGGAACTGCGCCAGGTAGAGCAACATTTGAAGGAGCTCTATTGTCCTTGCTTGGTCTGACGGCTCGTATGCAGCTGCCTCTTCCTGAGGCTCAGCTGCGGCGAACGACTGCAGAGGGCGTGAGAACAGGTCGTCTTCGGATCGAAGTGAATGCAGTCTGATGAGCAAAACCCAGTCGGTGGCCTCGAGCACACGATGGCGCCAGGCGACTGGGATCCGGCGCTGCGTGACAAGGTTGCGAACCTGTTCGCCGCCGTAGTCTGGCCAAACCAGTTCGGCATAGCGGCCGGCCTCGTCCGTAATGGGCCAGACGCTCTCAACGTAGGTGTTGGCCGGAGTGTGGTCGGTCGACTTCCCTTCAGTCAGACAACTGAGAGCTGTAGTAAACGCCTCCAGATTCGTTGGAGCGCCGGACATCTTGAGCGCACATGCCTTAACGATAAGCCTCTTCAAAAATTGGGCGCCGTAGTGAGTCTTCCCGACGTTCGATTCGCCGACAAGCAAGATGGTATGTTGAGCAGCCACCAACTATCTCCTACCGAATCGAAAAAGAGGGTCATGACCAGACGCTTCTGTCGTGGGCAAAGCTACCCCCGCGCGCTTGGTGCAAAGAATCCAGCCAAATAGCTTGCGGAAGCCTTCTGCGGCGTCGACCTCGCCACGTGGGTGCACGCTGACTGTGAACTCCGGGACGTTTGATGAGACAGACTCCACGGCTTTTCTGATCTGTGCCTCCATGGCTGGTGCCACGTCTACGTCTCCCTTCGTCCAGACGAGTGCCAGGCGCCGTCCGCGGGCCTCGGTCACTGCGCGCTGAGCAAGCAGCTGAAAGTCGTTTCTAGCGGCCCCCATCTTGGGTCCAGCAAGTGCTTGACGGTCAGCAATCAGCAACGTGACGTCAGCGTGTCGGGCTATCCAACGAGCCCCTTCCGCGTCGGCTGCCTGCTCGTTGATCGCCCAATTCTGAAACCACTCTCCGGGCGCATCTGCAAAAAGTAGGTCGCGCAGCGACCCATCCCCGCAGCGAAAGCCAAGATGAAGCATGCCAGGTGCACGGGCCGCTCCGCTGGGCGTGTGGGGAGGAAAGCCTGGGGGCTGACCCGGCTTCCAGCGCAGACTAGTCGCCACAGCCTCCCAACCTGCCAGCGTGTAGGAGTTGCTGAAAGAAGTGGCGTTAGGAGTCAGTGCACCGCTGCCCAGTAGCAAGTAGAACGCACCAAGGATGGTCGTCTTACCTGCGCTTTCTGGGCCGACAATACCAACAGTGATGGGTTTGACCCTGCCGCTGACGAAGTTGAGGTCAGACTCTCCCATTGCCAAGCCGCTCCATGGAAGCAACATTTGGTCGGAGTCAGATAGGGCGGATACCGCCCCCTTACTGACACGCTTCCACTCGGGGCACATATCGAGCCGGATGTAGCCCAACGTGCAGGTGGTGTTGTCGTCTGCGAAACAGTTGGATTGGGGGCATCTGTCCATGGATGCCTTACTTCTTCTTAGCCCGCTTGGCTGGGCTGTCGTAGGTGGCGCGTGCGGTCTGGAGCTCACGGAATAAGTATGTTCCCCAGTCGGACGGAGTCATCTTGGAGGAAGCGTCAACGCCAGCGAGGGCGCGCAGGATTGTCGCTTCGATTGCATCTGACGTCTGCGGGTGCCCTATCAACGATAGCAGCGGACCTCGACCAACTGGCGCAGGCACGTACTCAGCAGCTAGTGCGCGGAAAGGTTGCATGAACGCGGTTGTCCTGGCGTCGCGCACAAGGCTGGCGACGTCACGCTCGCCGTTGCCTTGGGCATCTTGTTCAGCCGGAAGGCAGCGGATGGCCTCACGCAGGAAGGCCGAAACGCTCGCCGGTGAATAGGTTGGTACCTGTTCATGCAAGTCAAGCGCCATCAAAGCTGAGGCCTCGAATGCCGGCAGGTCAAGGTAGCTTGCATGAGCGCTTGGCGAATATAGTGCTTCTTTCCACCAAAGCAGGTTTGTGCGGCGCTGCAGACCAGCAGTCGCGCCGCTGAAGCTGGCTAACGCCTTGTTAACGTGAGCGGTAACAGCCTTTGCCAGCGTAGACAGTGGGCCCGAGAGGTCGATGGGGACTGGCGCAAGCTCCTCGGCCATTCCATCCAGCGTCTCTGCAATGGCAGTGCTCATCTTTTTTGCAAAATCTTGTCCCCATTCCTGCGGATGGTTATGGGGGTAATACCTATTCTTCGGTTCTGCGGAACTCCACGGTCCTGTGGCGGAATTGATTTTCTCTAAAAGCTCATCACCATCAACAGTGGGTGTCTTATAGACTGTAGTCACTGGGGAAGGCGGCGTGTACTGCAACGGATCGAGCGTAACCATCTCCGGAGTTGCCCACTCTGCCTCGGCGCGGGCATCGACTTTTGTCTCAATTTCGCTAACAGCTTCGCGCCAAATCTCAGCTTCGTCGGACGTTTCGGCGTGGGCCAGGGCATTGCGCGCCGTGTTGACGAAGGCGACGGCAATCGCATCGTCCGAACGAGCTGCCTGTACGATCGCATCAAGCAGGATTGCCCGCAAGATGCCAACGGGGCGTGAGGCAAAGGCGTTCGCAACAGTCTCCCATTGTTTGCGGAGGGAGGCCATCGCCTCTTCTATGGTTGGGTCCGTTGCTGCAATGTTGGGGTCGGCAGCCGCCATCGTGAAGCGGGCAGTCTTCGAGGGCACCTTTCGAAGTGCGGCTGATAGGTCTTTGGCTGTGGACCGAAGCTTGTCAAGTTTGGTGTCATCGCCTTTGAGGTCGATAGCTCCAGTTTCCAGAAACTTCAACAGAAACTCTTGTTCCATCCCCTGGCCTCCCGACCTTTGTTGTGATACCGCAAAATAACGCTTGAGATCCCACTGGTTCGACATTGGGACCACACGGCACCCTCCATGTCACCCAAGGAAATTTCTGGCCGTTGAAGTCGGTGGCGGTCGAGCGTCTGCCCCACACATCCTCTTCGTGCACTGCTCGCCCCCATCTCTGTGAGGTAACTGTAATCAGATGATACCTGCTAATTTTCAGCTTCCACTTACGGTCACGGACAGGGAAGGGAGCGGCGTCGAACCACACGAAAAGCAAAGAACAATGCGCGACTGGCCATTGCCAAGCGTCGGACGTACATCCTAAAGTGGCGGATCTAATTGATCCCGAGATTGCGTCCCTTTGACCGTCAAAGATAGCTGACTACCCAATGATCGCGATGTGGCTACAACCGTGCACTTAGTGCTCTACGACCGACTATCAGCACTGCATGGCGATCACTCAGTCCGGCAATGTGAATGACGGTCTAGGCTCGGTGGCGGCATTGCACAACCGGCTGTCCATCGCCAATACTGGCCAGAGAGCCTTCCCTCGGAATTAACTCCAATCAGTCGCTGAGTTGGCCGGTCCGAGCCGGATCCATGGATCACTATTCATGATCCGTATACATAAACTTGAAAACGGCGGAGAAGGTGGTCAGGGCCCCAAGAGCAAGCGAATACCTTGCGAAAAGGCTTTGATCCTAGGTGCAAGAAAAAGCCGTGTCTCAGTTGCATTAGTAGCTCGACTCTGCAGCCTATACCGTTCCTTGATGAGGGCAATCAAGTCCGCCTTCACCGTCTGCAAAGCAGGATCTTTGCAGCTAGCCCAATGAAGCAGGTGTAGCACATAAGCTTCCGCCGTTAGTGATAACTTCGAGATGCCAATAGCTGCAGGGCAATGGCACAGAAGCAGCCCTAGTCCATCTCGATGCCACAGCCTGGCCGCACGTCGGACTCCACCTAGACTGAGCAGTCCTTCGCTTGAGGGCTTCGCAGGCGGCGCTGAAAAATGATGTTCAAACAATCGCGCACGTACCTCGGGCGCAATTGTTTGGCAGAGCATAGACGGTGTGCCAGGCGCAGCAAGCGCAGACCAAAGGAGCGAGGTGTACGCAGCCGTGGCGCCCGGGACTAGTTCATCCGCGCGGCGAACCGCATCTGGTATCCCCTCCAGAGACGCGCTCAGCCCTCGTTTGCCTGCGGCGACCTTTGACAACGAGCCAGGTTGAGAAAAGCCCTCTCCGTGCTCACGTTTGGTGACTTTTAGATGCGGCAAAAGCTTGCGCTCAAGACTCGCATAGGACTCTTCAGGCAGCTGGTTTTTCAGATAGATCGCCCAATAACGATCTCGCAGGACAAGTGCCGCATCCTTGCGATGCCGCCCTTGCTTCACGGGCAACTTTTGTTCTTCCATGTCGGACTCCATGCACCCCACAGTCACGAAATTATCGACTATTGAGACTGCTGGACGAAACCACGGCTGACATCAAGAATTTGCGATGACGCATCACCTGCGTCCAATTCGTAAGCGTGACACTCAGATGCCTCAGGTCCCACAAATTCCATCGCTGAAATGCCCTGCATGCGCAGCAGATTTGCTCGCGCCTGATGGGCCCAAGAGCACCAGTGAGGTTTGGGAGGATTTGCGTCAGCAAGGCCAGTCTGCCCGTGAATGGGCCTTGCAACATGGCTTCGAACCCACGCTGGTCTATAGCGTCCTGTCAGGAAATCGGAAGTGCCTGCGTGGCAAGTCCCATGAAGTAGCTAAAGCACTAGGCCTCAAATGACCCGAACAGCCTCACCCCAAGGACCTTAAAAAAGTGGAGCTTGCGGCGGTTGCACCCGTCACAAGCTCCGGCCAAGCCCGCCGGGAGTTGTCCAGCAGGTATCGACATTTATAGCTTAACCGCGTCCTAGATGCGGGGGCAACTCCTTCTTTGCCTATCTTTGCCAACCGGAATTTCCGGCCGGCAGGAAGAGTTGCACCCCAATGAAATTTTTCACCATTGACCCGCACAGGTCGTCACCCCACTTTTTGCGTAGTGCGCAGACAAATAACGGGAGGAATTTGCATTCGTGCCATCGTTTGCATGGATGGAGCGAAGCCCTGCATCCCCAACGCATCACCCGCTCCCATCAAGACGCTGAACAACGCTGGGGGGGCAAATGAACATCACCCCTGTACGTCGCATAGTGACGCGTAGCGGTCGTCACATCAGAGGAAAGTTTCCGAGCCGCAAGATGGGGCGCATGGTCGAATGGGAGTCGCCACTAGAGGCGGATGCCATTCGGCTTTTCGAGTTCAACCCTGGCGTCCGTGCCTACTACAGCCAACCGAGCATTGAGCGTTATCACGACGCCTTCGGAACCGCACGCAGCTTTGTTCCGGACTTTCGCGTCGACTGGCTGCATGGAGGATCGCTGCTGGTCGAAGTGAAATCAGATGCTGATGCGGCTTATCCGCCCACCCAGCATCTGCTTGGTCTTAAAGCAATGGCGATGCGGCTCCAAGGCAAGCCCTACCGCGTACTCACGCCAGCGCAAATCAAGAACCAACCGCTGTTTGACAACCTCAAGTTACTTGAGCACCACGCAAAGGGCCCTCTGTCCGCTGAGGCATTGCAGCTCTTAGCCGCTCTGCCTGAGAGCACCGTCTTTCGTGTAATGAGACTTGCCCCACATCTTGGAGGCACGCAGGCGGTCTTTCGAGCCATTGCATATGGCATGCTGCATACAGATTTGCAGCGGCCCTTAACCACGGAAAGCCAGATCTGGCATCCAAGCCACAAGGAGGCCGGCGATGGTGCGTTTCCGATTTAAGCGCGGCCTGCGCTTCTTTGAAGGCACCAAGCGGTGGGCTCTCGAAAAAATCAACGCTGTTGGCATGTTCGTCTTCGAGTCTCAGGACAACACGTCAGAACGCATTACGAAATCCATGGAGGACGTGCATAAAGCTTGGCTCAGCGGCACATGGGTCATCGACATTGAGTCGCTTGGACCTGGCGCAGACTTGGTGTGGCATACAACCCCCTGCACATTGGACGACCTTCCTCCTGCAAAAAAAGCTATCGCACTACCGCGAGCCAAGGTCCTTCAAGCGGTCAAGTCACACTTTGATGCGCAGGGCACTGCAGTCCAATGCAATCCTTCGCTGCTGACCAGCATTGTCCACAAGCGCGCAGCAGAGTTTGGACTCAAGACTGAGCCGCATTGGAGCACCATATGGCGATGGTGGAAACAGCTAGCTCCTACCGGATGCATGACAAAACTGGTCAATGCACCACACACGGGCCGCAAGATCGATCCCACCCAGTTCTCGATTTTCCAAGAGGTAGTTGACGCCCTCTACCTCTCTGATCAAAAGCAATCTGGCAAAGATGTTGTGGAAGAGGTCGATCGTCGCTACCGAAGCTTGAATCGAGGACGTCAAGTAGAAGAGCATCTTCGGAGCCCCTCGCCAGCCACGATCTACCGATGGCTAGGAAAACTTAACTACTCCGTCGTCTCTTCAGCACGCAATGGTAAAGAGTTCAATCGGCGTGAGCGGAGGCAGGTGACCAAGGCCTTCAAGGTCAAAAGAATCCTGGAACGCTACGAGATAGACCACACACCGGTGGATGCCCTCCTCGTCTGCGATGAAACTTGGATGGTGCTTGGCCGTCCTTGGCTCACGTTGGTGATGGATAAGCGTAGCCGCATGATTGCAGGCTTTTATATCGGATTCCATGCGCCAAGTGCAACTTCCGTTCTGTATGCATTGAGGCAAGCGATCTTGCCCAAGGATGACTTGCTTGCAAGATACCCCAGTACCAAAAACTCCTGGCCTGCTCGCGGCTGCCCGCTGACTTTGGCGCTAGACAATGGTATGGATCTGCATGCAGACGCGGTGGAGAGCTTTTGCTTGGAGTCGCAGATCGAACTGCACTTCATGGGCGTAGCTCAACCCGAATTAAAGGGCTCCATCGAACGCCTGTTTGGAACACTCAGCCGAGATCTCTTCCACAAGCTCCCCGGCACCGTATTCAACAGCCTGGATGCTCGCGGCGACTACCCCTCAGAGGAGCGCGCCGCCCTCACGCTTGAGGTCTTCACCGAAATCCTGGTGCGCTGGATCGTGGATGTGTATCACCAGACACCACACCGCGGATTGGATGGATATAAACCACAGATCGTTTGGGCAAAGCAAGAATCTGCCGCCGTATTTGATCTTCCGGCATACCCGCGTCAATTGGATCTGATGGTGGGACATGCGGCAACGCGGAGCATTTTTCATTACGGAACTGATTACGACTGTATCCGCTACAGCTCGTTGCCCCTGCTAGCGATGAGGGATCCCCAAAAGAGCACACCGCTCGTCGCTATCAAGGCATATGACGATAACGTGGGATACATCGATGTCCGCGATCCCAAAACAGGTGAATACCTGCGTGTGCCAGCCGTAGACCAAGAATACGCCTGCGGCATGAATCGACATGTCCACTCCCTTGTCAAAGCTGAAGTACGCCGTCGTTTTGGTGATGACCCAACTTGCGAGCAACTTTTGCTCGTGAAGGCCGAAATTCAGGCCATCGTCAAGGCGGCAATTCGTCACAAAAAGGCCGGTGTACGCAAGAAAGCGGCAGTACTGCATTTGGAAAACAGTGAGACCGTTCTGGGAACTCAGCCCGCCGAAGCGTTCAACTCCACTTGCTTGCCACAGCCCTCGGACAGTGAAGTCGAAATCGCGCTGTACGACACCAGCGACGAGGTCTTGCCGACCTATGGACTCCCATCTGGCAGGGGTATGCCATGACGGAAAACGATGAAATCCTGAGCTTGCTGCCGCTCAACCACCTAGCGCGAACAGCGCATTCGCTGCATCACTTCACACTTCGCAAAGAACTGATCGCCTTTCCAGGCTTCCAGAAAACCGTCGAGGAAATCGCGCTATTGCACTATCGCTGGCGGCAATCTGGCGTATGTGAAGGACTGTTGGTATATGGACAGCAGGGCAGTGGCAAGTCCACCGCCATCAAGCACTACTTGGAGCAATTCCGGCGTAAGCGGGTTGCCGGAGTGAGCAAAATTCCAGTGCTGTTTGCACTGACGCCTGACACCCCCTCGGTTGTATCGCTCTCTGATGTATTGCTCACGTCGCTCGGAGACCCTCTGGCCACACGCGGGACAGCCGCGACCAAGCTGAACCGCATCGTCCATTTCTTCAAAGAATGCGGTGTGGAGATGCTTGTTCTGGATGAGTTCCATCACTTTTACGACACGCATCGAATCCTGGAAGGTCGGCGAATTTCAGATTGGCTGAAGAACCTGATGAACCTCACGGGCGTCTGCATCGTACTTGTCGGGCTCCCCAGATCCATTGCCGCCCTGAATGCAAATCCTCAACTACGGCGTCGATTTAGTGCGCCGCTCCACCATGCGGAGTTCACATTCAATGACGCACAGACGCAGCGTGAGTTTCGAGCGTTGTTGAGCGCCTTGGAGCAACGACTGCCGGTCCGATGCATCCCGCCATTGGCGGATCCTCAGATGGCTCGCCGCATGTACTACGCAACACACGGCTTGATCGACTATGTCGTGAAGATCATAGATGACGCTGTCGCGATGTCAGGCCTGAAGGCAGGCGAGGCCATCGGGTTGGAGGCACTGACAAGTGCATTCAAGCGCAAAGTGTGGGCAGAGTGCCCAGACTGGATCAATCCATTTTTGACCGAAAAGCTGCGGCTACTGACACAAGACAAAGAGCCGTTCGGGGACTGGGATGAGCCACTTCAATACCTGCTGAGCACGCGAACGCGCAGCACGGCCAGCATGAGCAGCGCCAGTGCAAATGGAGGAAAGCTTCATGCCAATCCTTGATCTTCAGCCGGCATTCCTCGTGCGCCCCAAGCTTGCTCCGACCGAAAGTCTCAGGTCTTTGCTCCATAGGCTTGCGGTGCAAAACAGGTTACCGCTGCGGATGCTAGGTGAACCCGGACGCCTCGGTGACGCGACGAGAATCGCTTATGAACTTGCACCTGCAGCCGGCTGGGAGCGCAGCGAACTCGTGCAACGCGCGGCATGGGAATGGGATTCGGGCCCGTCAGATTCCTGTGTATCCATCGGCGTAGCATTGCTGGGCAAGCGCTGTGTCGTTGGCTTGCAGCGCCGTATATGCCCTCTGTGCATGGCCAGCCGTGCGTGGACACCCATTGATTGGGAGCTACGCCTGAACGAGGCTTGCCATATCCACCAATGCATTCTTGCTGACAAGTGCACAGGTTGTGGAGCACGCATTGCGTGGCTCTCACACAAGTACGCATGCGATCAATGCGGCCTGCCGTGGTGCGACTTCGAAACCCGTCCTGCATCCCCGTCGAGCACGATATTTGCCAAATGGGCTCACAGCGGGGTGGTCAGGGATTTGCGTGGTATCCAGGGAGATGGACGGTCCGGGAGCAGCGATGTTCGCGTACGTTTGGAGAAACTTCTGCTGATGGTGGACGTTTTGCGCTACGAGGTGCTGAGGCAATGGTTGAGTCCCAGGTTATGGGGCGAATTCGGCCTTGCGTGGTCGATTCAGCTGCTCAAGGATTTCGATTACCGAAGTTGGTTGTGGAGCGAGATGTTTCTGCATGCCGCCAAAGATCCCATGACCCTGGCCAAAGCGCTTCGTCCGACGGGATCTGCGCTCACGGTCACTGCCTACTTCGATGGCTTCACATCTGCAGCACCGGTACCAGGCTTCATTCTTACTTCGCTGAAAAAGCTGGGCGAAAGAGCGCTGCTGCGCCGATTGTCCTCACGTCCTATCTTCGATGTCCGTCTGCATGGCATCTACGGAGTCTTCCAAGCGCCAGAACCACGGTTACATGCCCCTTGCTATCGCGACGATGAAGACCTGGATGACGATGATGAGTCGCAAAGTGAGCTGAGCCGATTCCTTGCTGTATGGTGATCCACCCTGAGGCCTTGCCGACGGAAGGCCCACGGGCCTTCCGTCTACGCACTCTGGAAGCCAACTGTGGTGCTCGGCTCGTTTGCTGCACTTTTATATGAAGATCCTGAGTTCGCCGGCATAAACATCAATAGTATGGCGGGAAGGGAGTAGGTCATATCAGCCCGGTGCAGACGATTCACGGGGGCCGATCGTTGACGACAAGTAGCATCCGAGATATATTTCGGGACGGCGCCCGTCTGACGCCCGCTGCTCACCTTTGGCAAACCCATCTAGGGACAGATCGTTCTCTTGAAGAACACCATCCTGATTCCCTGTAAGCGGATCGGGGCAGTGAGCACCTTCGATTCGCATACAGACAAGGAATCTGAGATGCGATTCATCCCTACGTTCAACCCGCGCGTTGAGCAACTCAAGTTTAAAGCCAAGAAACTCCAACGCAAGCGCGGTGGCAAACACACGGAACTGCTAGATCGAGTAGCTCGTAGTGCTGGCTACGATCACTGGCACCATGTTGTTCAATGCCAGCGGCAAACTGCCGCCAAGCAAGGGGGGCAGACCCTCCTGGCAGAGTGCGAAAGCATAGTTCGTGCGGAGCAAGCGGGCGACATCAAGATCGTCATGACCGGCCCTGAAGTGCAAGTTGGTCCTTTTATCCTCTTCTCGACCGGGATAGGGGATGCTTGGCTACTGAGTCCCGAGGAAGATCTCGGCCTGTGCCTGATGTGGCGAGGACAAGTCAATGATCCAAAGATCACAGAGACGCCTCAAGAACTCTCAATAAGCTGGGATGCAGCATACGAGCTTACAGGCCCTTTCATGACGCTGACACCTATCGATGACCGCATTTCCGCTCAAGCGGTCGGCGGCTATCCTTTGGACGGTGTTCGCAAGTTGATCGACCAAGCTCTTTCATTCGAAGGAAAATTTGCCAAGGTCATAGACCAAGACGATGCTATCAACCTCACAGATGCGATCATCCGAGATCTCGTACAGCAGGGCTGGGAGGAAGAAGAGTTAAGGTCGTTGGCAGCCGAAGGCTTCCGGTTTTCTCCTTCCCGCAATACCCTATTGAGCCCGATCTTTGTAGGCGAAGAAGATGGGGAGCACTAGAAAAGCCATCAGTGGACCGCCTGCGGAACCACATTCAGCAGAATTCTGTTCCGGGTAGGACCTTGAAAGAGGATCTTTGCACCTTTCTGAGAGCGAAGGCGCATACCTAATGCGTGGTGACTACCATGCAGACTTCCTCACTGAAATTGTTTTGTCTTCGTTGGAGACTAATTCCCAAACTTACCGACTTTGCGGATGGTTTTTATGCCGCCTCGCGACCCTTTAGCCACGCATCACGATGCGTCCGCTGGCGCTCGGTCCGGTTCCCTGGGTCATCAAATGCAGCAAGGAAATCCGTGCGCTTTTTGCGCAGTTCGGCCATTGTTTGCTTTCGCTCTTCAATTCCCAATCGGAAAGCCTGCTGCTCTACGAGTTCGACCTTAGCGCTTGTGAGGCGAATGAGATCGTTCTGCAGGTCCGCCTCTTGCTGAAGCCATGTGGATAGCTCGGCCTCGACCCGATGATGTCGAACTCCTTGATCTTTTATGTCGAACATGCGCTGCCTCGCCTCTTTCACAGTCTTTATGGACTCAAAGACACGGTTCAAATCCGCCTTGTTCCCGTCTAGAAGCGACTTATTGGTCTTCTGCCTTCCAGCCACTTCCGCAACTGCCGCCTTGCACGTACCGACTTCTTCGCAGGCGCGCATGCGGTCAGCCTTGTATCCGTCAAGGTCACCAAAGCTCTGCCCAAAGAGGGATCGGTTCGGCAGTCTCTCACCACCATTGCCGAACAGCCAGGGCGTTCGTTCTGACTTTGCATACCAACTGTCGATCAATGACTTGACCGTCTTCAGGTCGTCATAGACCGCACTGAGCTCCTCTTGGGCTTCGGAACGCTCCTTCTGCAGCGCTTTCATCTGCTCGAACAGCGCCTGCTTTGCTTTTAGCAAGTTCATCTTCTCTTCATACAGAAGATCGAGCTCCTGACGGTAGTTCCGGGTGAGCACTTCAAGCTGCGTCCGGAGTCTGGTGATCGCTGGCCGGAGCGCGTCGATGGAAGATTCCGACTGACAAATGCGAGCAGCGTAGGCAGCACGTCCTTCCGCTTCTGCAGCCAGCCGGATTGCGTCGATTTCTCGCTCAAGTTGCGACGTATCAAAACGCCGGCTTGCGACCAACTCGTGAGCACCGTGCTGTTCAAATTCGTAACGAGGAAAGTCAGCGTCGATGCGGACGTCCTGCACGAACCGCTGAGCACCTCGCCATGCCTTGCCGAAAAGAGTCATGCTCTCGGATCCTTGGTCGCTGTCCAGAAAAGTCCGGTCAAGCGGACGGACTTCGCAGCACTCTGGGTCGCACGCGTACATAGATCGCGTGAACGAACTTCATGCTTAGCCAGACCAGTACCGCCACGCCGAGCCATGACCACTCCGCTTTGGGTAAGTAAGCGGCGGTGGCAACGATGCAAACCGCAGGTGGCCAGCAGGCACCGATAAAGACCTGCAAGCAATGCTATACCTCTGCCCGCTCTGGCGCAGTCAACGAGTCGTTATAGACCAGTTTTGGCCACTCCGGACATTGAAAAATCCATTTGGAATATGTGATCATGAGCCGTATTTTACGGATACGGATTTTAGGCGGAAAAGACAGGGGGGCCTCGAGCGTCCGACCACATCCTCAGACCGGCGTGTAGCGTTAATGCCGACGAAACAGTAGTTGGCGTTGCGCGGTTTGGTTGATCTAAATCTGACGCCGTAAGTTTCGTCGTCGGGTCGATAAAGCGCGTAGCGGTTTCGGGTGCTCAGCAGTAACAAAGTCACCGAGCGGGTCGAATATCGCGCGTCTTATCGAAGTACCGGCCCAGCATCGTCACCATCGCGGAGCCGTTGATGACATTCGCACGACGCAGCGCAACCACTAGGCGTTCAGTCGCGTCTGGCGTCACCTCGTCATCGGCCAGGCGCGTAACCACCTGGGCCAACGCAGTGCTAGGGGTCGCCCATATGCGACGCCATGCCGCCTCGCTAGATCGGCGATGAACGCGCTGAGCCCTTTGTGTGGGATTTCTTGGATCGACATGCCAGCCTTTTGGGTGATGTCTTCAAAAACTTCAATACCGTATCCAATGGATAAATTATCAAAGGGCAATGCTGAGTGAGAGCGCTCCCAGCACTGCACGGCCAACTTTGAGGGAAGGCAACGACTATGGCCTTGGATCAGGGGAAGCTTATCTCCCGGATACACTCGGCTGACCGAGTGGGCCAGAAGCCACCCGATTCCAGCAAAAAGATCAAGTAAGCTTTAACTCGGACTTCCGCCTGCTTGGTAGGGCGGTAGGGACCGGTCAATCTAGCCGAACTTTTCGTACTAGGATTTTTGTAGCCCAATGAGAAATGACCACATTCAAATTCTCACTAACATCGCTAACAACCGCTGCAGACCATGACCCGGTTTGCGGGAATTTTGAAAACCTACAGCTGTGGCGGGAAGGGGCGCCTGGCGCAGCGTGAAGCCGCCTTGCGGCGTCTGGTGCACCGCCAGTCCGCTGCCGACCAGCAGGCGCTGCAGCGCCTCGCGCGCTTCGAAACGCCCTTCCAGGCCCGGGCTGCGCAGGCCCTGCACCTGCTGCTGGGTGAATGACAGCAGCGCGCCGGACGTGCGGCCATAGCGGTTGAGCGCGTCCTCTAGCGTGCCGGCCGGAATCTGGTAGCTGCGCGCGCCTTCGGCGCTGATGGCCATGGCC
>JBBKVU010000123.1:0-4569 GCA_037968595.1 Comamonas sp. | reverse complement strand
CCAGGAGACAAACATGAACCCACGTAGCCCCCAGAAAAAGCATTCGATCGCCATGGCTCTGGCCATCGGCCTGGCCACCCTCGGCGGCGCGCAGACCGTGCAGGCCCAGGCCGCATGGCCCAGCAAGCCGATCCGCCTTCTCGTGGCCGGGCCCGCAGGCGGCACGGCCGACTCCCTGGCCCGGCTGCTGGCCGACGGCCTGCAGCACAGCCTGGGCCAGCCCGTGATCGTCGAGTCCAAGCCCGGCGCCTCGGGCGCGATTGCCATCCAGGAACTCAAGGCCAAGGGCCGCGATGGCTATACCTTTCTCGTGATCCAGGAAGGCACGGTCACCGAATCGCCGCTGGCCTACAAGGTCAGCTACGACCCGTTCAAGGACTTGAAGCCGCTGGCGCAGCTCACGCGCACCGGCCTGGTGCTGGTGGCGAACAAGAACCTGCCCATCACCAACCTGCAGGAGCTGATCGCCTACGGCAAGGCACAAAAGGACGGCCTGGATTTCGCGTCGTACTCGGCCGGACTCAAGGGCCATACTTCGGGCATGCAGCTGGGTCAGCTGACCCAGCTGAACATGCGCCACGTCGGCTACAAGGGCTCGCCACCCGCGCTGGTCGACCTGATGGGTGGCCATGTGCCGCTGATGTTCGACGGCCTGACCACCTCGCTGCCACTGATCAAGGCCGGCAAGATCACGCCCATCGCCGTGGTCTATCCCACGCGCCTGTCCGAGCTGCCCAACGTACCCACGTTCACCGAGCTGGGCTATCCGCAGATGGCCAAGGCCGGCTGGTTTGCGGTCTGGTCCAACCCGGATGCGCCCCCGGCCGTGCAGCAGAAGCTGCGTGACGCCGCCGTGGCGCATTTCAAGCAGGCACCGGTGCTGGCCCAGATCCGCACCATGGGCATGGAGCCGCCCCTGCCGCTGACCTCGGCCGAGATGAGCGCCGACCTCAAGGACGGCGCCACCAAACAGGCCGCGCTGCTCAAGTCCATCAACTACCAGCCCGAGTGAAGCCTGGCGGCCGCAAGGCCGCCCCTGAAGGCAAAACGCCTGCCGAAAGGACTTCCGGCAGGCGTTGGTGCTTTGCGCCGGCCCCGTCTGGGGCCCTTTTCACACGCGCTCGAAGATGGCGGCAATGCCTTGTCCGCCACCAATGCACATGGTCACCAGCGCGTAGCGTCCGCCCGTGCGCTGCAGCTCGGCAATCGCCTTGGTGGTGATGATGGCACCGGTCGCGCCCACGGGATGGCCCAGCGAGATGCCCGAGCCGTTGGGGTTGACCTTGGCCGGGTCCAGGCCCAGTTCCTGGATCACGGCGCAGGCCTGGGCGGCAAACGCCTCGTTGGCTTCGATCACATCCATGTCGCCGATCTTCAGGCCGCAGCGCGCCAGGACTTTGTGCGTCGCGGGCACCGGGCCCATTCCCATGTACGCGGGATCGACGCCCGCATGCGCATAGCCGACCAGCCGCGCCAGCGGCCTGAGCCCCAGCGCCGCCACGCGGTCGCCGGCCACCATGACCACCGCCGCCGCGCCATCGTTGATGCCCGATGCATTGCCGGCCGTCACCGTGCCGCCGTCCTTCTTGAACGCGGGCTTCATCGCGGCCAGCGTCGCGCGCGTGGTCGCTGCGCGCACATGCTCATCGCTATCGAACGACACCGTGCCTTTGCGCGTGGCGATCTCCACGGCGACGATCTGCTCCTTGAAGCGGCCCGCAGCCATCGCCGCAGCGGCGCGCTGCTGGCTGGTCAGCGCCAGTTCGTCCTGCATCTCGCGGCTGATCGCGTAGCGCTCGGCGACGTTCTCCGCGGTCACGCCCATGTGCATCTTCTGCCAGGGGTCGTGCAGGATGCCCAGCATGTAGTCGATGCTTTTGGCGTCGCCCATGCGCGCGCCCCAGCGCGCAGCGGTGTCGAAGTACGGGCCGCGGCTCATCGATTCCGCGCCGCCGCCTATCGCCACATCGCAGTCTCCCAGGGCAATCGCCTGCGCCGCCGAAATGATGGCCTGCAGGCCCGAGCCGCACAGCCGGTTGACATTGAACGCCGGGGTCTCGATGGAGCAGCCCGCGTCGATCGCCGCCACGCGCGACAGATAGGCATCGCGGGTTTCGGTGGGAATCACGTTGCCCATCACCACATGGCCGACGGCATCTGCCGCGATGCCGGCACGCGCAATCGCGGCCTGGACCACGGTCGTGGCAAGCTGGGTGGTTGGCACGTCCTTGAGGCCGCCGCCGAAAGTGCCTATGGCCGTGCGGGCCGCGGCGACAACGAAAATATCTCGGGTGTTCATGCGCTGTTTCTCGCAGAGGGAAAAGTCAGGGGGGTGTCGGCGGACAAAGCCACAGGGCTGCGTCCTCGATCACCACGGTGTAGGTGGGAATGCGCAGCGCCGCCGCAGCCGTGCACTGGCCGTTGCGCACGTCGAAGCGCAGGCCGTGGGCCGGGCAGCGGATCAGATGGTCCTCGCAGGCGCTGGCGCTCAGCGCCGCGCCCGCGTGCGGACAGCTGTTTTCCAGCGCGAAGAATTGCCCCGCGTGGTGATGGACGACGATGGAGCCGCCGCCGGCCACGAAAACCAGCTTGCGCGCGCCGGGCGGCAAGTTTGCGACCGGCCCGGCCGCAATCCATGCGGGATCCGGCATGGCCTTCAGGCCGTCTTGCGCAAGAAGCCCTGGTTGCCGCCGTTGCGGTTGGGCGCGAAGCCGTTGGCCGCCAGCGACTCTTCCACCGTGTCGTAGAACACGCCGATCTTGCTGATCTCGCGCGCCTGTTTCGCGCTGGCGATGGGGCGGCCGAAATCCAGCGACATGCGTACCAGCTGCTCGATCTGCGAAACCGTGCTGGCCTTGGCGCTGCGGTCCTGGTTCCACAGGCAGTCCTCGGTGCCGCAGCGCACATGCAGGCCGGCGGCAATGCCCATCATGTTCACGGGCAGCACGTTGCGCACATTGCTTTCCACCGTCAGCACCGCGCCGTCGGGCACGGCGCGCACGAAGTTGGCCAGGCTGTAGAGGCTGGGCATGTCCATGCCGCCGCCAATCGCCACCCAGTTCATCACCAGCGGGCCCATGTAGAAGCCGCGGCGCATCAGCCGCTCCACCGATTCGAAGCTGTTGATGTTGTAGCACTGGAACGCGCTCTGGATGCCGGCCTTGGTCAGGCGCCGCACATGTTCCTCGACCCAGCCCGGCTGCGCGGGCACGGTCATTTCCTTGTAGGCGTTGAAGATGGCCGGATTCTCGCGCGACGTGCCCTTGAAGTCGGCATCCTCGGCCTGGTCGGTGACGTTCATCTGCGAGGTGTTGACGGTGACCGTCACCTGGTCGGGCACCGGGTCGAGATCGGCCAGCATGTGGCGCGTGTCGTCGCTGAGCCACTTGGCCATTTCGCCTTCGTTCTCGGGCGCGAAGCTGATCGAGCCGCCCACCTGGATGATCATCTCCGGCACGGCCTTGCGCACGCCGGCAATCAGCTCGTTGAACTTGGACAGGCGCTTGGAGCCCTTGCCGTCCATTTCGCGCACATGCAGGTGCAGCACCGTGGCGCCAGCGTTGTAGCAGTCCACCGCCTTCTGGATCTGCGCCTCCATGGTGACCGGAATGTCTTCGGGAAAATCCGAGGGCAGCCAGCCCGGCGCATACGGCGCGGCGGTGATGATCAGCGGCTGCTGGTTTTCGGGGAACAGGTGGCCGTCGAGAAAGTTCATGGTGTGTCTCCAACAAGGGGGTGGCGCACGCCGACCGCCAGGACTGGCGGGACGGCGTTCTCATGCACACTCACTTTAGGACGGCCCCACCGACAAACAGTTGCCGGATCGCGCTGCACGCTTGGCATTTCGCGCCAGCGTGAGCACCTCTGGGTAATGCCGGCCAGCAAAGAATCTGGCCCACCCGTGCCACCCGTGTAGCCAGCTTCGTCGTGGCACTCGCAGGCCCCCCCCCTTCTGGCTGCGCCTGGCGCGCGCAGGGCCCGGGCTGGTCGGTGTGCCGCAGGACACACCGACTTCGTCATCTGACTCGCCGCGGTTGTTCGAGCGCAGCGGCGCAGCCGCCTAGCGAGTTCTGCGGCGCAGCCCGGGACCGAGCACGACAGGTTGCCCGGAGCGCAGCGCAGGGTCGCAGACAGCAGGGGCGCGTTTCTTTGCCTCCTTTCTTGTCGCGCGACAAGAAAGGAGCTCGGCTGCCGGGCCGAGACCCGGCCTCGAAAAGCCAAGTCACAGCTGCCGCTGGCACCGCCCCCAGCGAACAACGGAACAACAAAAGCGTCGTTTCCTGAACGCCGTTGAGCTCGCTCTTTCTGACCTGAGCGCCATGCAGCGCGGGAGCTAAAGCACCGCTTCAATCAGCGTCGGCCCCGGCTTCGCATACGAGCGCAGCAGCGCCCGGCCCAGCGCCTGCAGCTCGTCCACGCGCTGCGCGGGCACCCCCATGCCCTTGGCCAGGCTGGACCAGTCCAGGTCCGGGCGCCGCAGCGACAGCATGTCCTCGGCGCGCTTGCCCGGCGTGCCCGCGCCCACGGCCGCGAGTTCGCCGCGCAGAATGCCGTAGGCGCGGGCACGCC
>JBBKVU010000122.1:0-4524 GCA_037968595.1 Comamonas sp. | reverse complement strand
CCCGGCAGCAGGGCGGCGAATTCCTCGCCGCCCACGCGGCCCAGCAGATCCTGGGGGCGCAGCGCCTGACTCACGGTCTGGGCAAAGGCGCGCAGCACGGCGTCGCCCGCGGCGTGGCCGTGGCGGTCGTTGACCAGCTTGAAGTTGTCGAGGTCCAGCATCAGCACCGCCGCGGGTTCCTGCGGATGCTGCAGGCGCTCGAGCAGGCGCTGGCCCTGGGCCAGGAATGCGCCGCGCGCCAGCACCTCGGTCAGCGAATCGTGGCTCACTGCCCGGTCAAGCCGGCGCAGCAATTCGCTGCGCGCAATCTGCGAGCAGGCCACGGCCAGCGGGCCCATGGACAGCAGCGTCAGGCCCAGGCGCAGTGACACCGCGCCGTCGAGGTCGGCGGTCATGAATTCCATGGCACCCATGGGCATGCTGGCGATTTTCCAGGTGCAGACCAGCAGGCTCAGCAAGGTGGTGGTGAACAGGCGGTAGGCCAGCGCGCACCACAGCAAGGAGGGCACGGTGAACGCCAGCGCACCCGGGCCGCCCAAGGCAATCGCGGCATATTCGGTGGCAATCACCGACAGCAGCGGCAGGGCCAGGGTCCATGAGGCGCGCGACTTGATGCGGGCAAACCAGCGGCTGGGGCTGCAGGTCGGGACGCTCAGGATCAGCGGCAGAATCAGCATCAGGTTCATCAGTTCGGTGCTGAACCACATCATCGCGGTCTGCGGCCAGCCGGCATGGAACAGCATGGGGCCGGTGCCGGCGCCGACCACGGTGGAGCCGGCGGCAGCCAGGGTGCAGCCGACCAGCAGATAGAGCACCGATGTCTGGCGTCGCAGATACAGCCGCGGCGCGTCGAGGCGGTGCAGGAACCACCAGCCGCAGGCCACACCCGTCAGGTTCGCGGCCGAAAGCCAGGCAGCGGCCAGCAGGCTGCTGCCGGTGAGCATGTCGGCCAGAACAAAGGCCACCATGGCCACCAGCCAGGTGGACTTTTGCGCCAGCGCCGGCCAGCGCAGCAGCATCCCCAGCAGTACCGCATTTGCCGGCCAGAACGAGGACAGAAAACCCGTGGGTCGGCTCAGAATGCCTGCCAGGCAGGCGAGAAACAGGCACAGCCCCAGGCCCATGACGCTCGCCAGCGGGGCGAGCGCGGGTGCTGAAGCGTTGCGCGAAGCGGGGACAAAGGAAGGCAAAGGCATTTATTGGACAGGAAACCGTGGTCTCGACCAATATAGAGGGAACCGCCGCCGGCCTTTGTCAACTCTTGTCAGATGGCGTGACTAGGCCGCGCCGAGGGTGACCACTTACCCTGCAGTGCGCAGGGTCTCAGACGCCGCGCGCGCGCTCGCTCTTGAACCGCGCGCGGAACGCGGCAAACGTGCCCGCATCCAGCGCATCACGCACTTCCTGCATCAGGTTCAGGTAGTAGTGCAGGTTGTGGATGGTGGTCAGCATGGGGCCTAGCATTTCGCCGCAGCGGTCCAGGTGGTGCAGGTAGGCGCGCGAGAAGCCGCCGCGCCCGCCGTTGTCCCAGCTCACGCCCGAGCTGCCCGCGCAGGCGTGGCAGGTGCAGGTGGTGTCTATGGGCTGGTGGTCGGTCTTGTGGCGTGCATTGCGCAGCTTGAGGTCGCCAAAGCGCGTGAAGATGGTGCCGTTGCGCGCATTGCGCGTGGGCATCACGCAGTCGAACATGTCGACGCCGTCGGCCACGCCTTGCACCAGGTCTTCGGGCGTGCCCACGCCCATCAGGTAGCGCGGCTTGTGCGCCGGCAGGCGGTGGGGCGTGTGCGCCATGATCTGCAGCATCAGGTCCTTGGGCTCGCCCACGCTCACGCCGCCGACGGCGTAGCCCGGAAAGTCCATCTCCACCAGCGCATCCAGCGACTCCTGGCGCAGGTTCTCGAACATGCCGCCCTGGACGATGCCGAACAGCGCGTTCGGGTTTTCCAGGCGCGCGAACTCGTCCTTGGAGCGCTGGGCCCAGCGGCGGCTCATCTCCATGGACTTGCGCGCTTCGGCCTGCGTCGTGAGGTGGCCCTTGGTCTCGTAGGGCGTGCACTCGTCGAGCTGCATCACGATGTCGGAGTTGAGCGTGGTCTGGATCTGCATGCTCACTTCGGGCGACATGAACAGCTTGTCGCCGTTCACGGGCGAAGCGAAGTGCACGCCTTCCTCGGTGATCTTGCGCATTGCACCCAGGCTCCAGACCTGGAATCCGCCCGAGTCGGTGAGTATGGGCTTGTCCCACTTCTCGAAGCCGTGCAGGCCGCCGAAGCTTTCCATGATGTCGAGGCCGGGGCGCATCCACAGGTGGAAGGTATTGCCCAGGATGATCTGCGCGCCCATTTCTTCAAGGCTGCGCGGCATCACCCCCTTGACGGTGCCGTAGGTGCCCACGGGCATGAAGATCGGGGTCTGGACCACGCCGTGATTGAGCGTGAGCTTGCCACGGCGCGCGTGGCTGGAGGGGTCGTTTTGGAGGAGTTCGAACTGCAGCATGGGCGCCATTGTCCCAGACTGCCCGCGAACCGCGCTTCATGGGGAAAAGCCCGCAGGCTGGCCGCAGCCTGCCCTACACTGGGGCATTGCTAACTTGCGGAGGCCTAGATGCTCAGAATCATGATTGCAGTGGATGGATCGGAACCCTCGCTGGACGCAGTGCGCCATGGTGTGAAGCTGGTGCGCCAGGGACTGCATGCAAGCCTGGTGCTTGCCCATGTGCAGCAGGAAGCCACGTTCTTCGAACTTGCCACCCAGGACCCCGACCTGATCGCCAGGGCCAGCGTGGCCGCGGGCCGCCACCTGATGGAGCCTGCCGTGGTGCTGGTCGAGGCGGCGGGCGCGAGCTACGAAACCGAAGTCGGCCTGGGCGAGCCCGCGGCGACACTGGTCGACATGGCCGAGCGCAATGGTTGCGACATGATCATCATTGGAGCCTGGGGCCAGGGCGGAGTGCGGCGCGCGCTGATCGGCTCGGTGTCGCGCGAGGTTGCCCGCCTGAGCAATGTGCCCGTGACCATCGTCAAGCATCCCGATCCTGAGGATGTGGCGGATGCGCAGGACGTGGTCGACGAGGAATAAGGGGAGACGCCCCCTCAGGCGCGGCGGGACTGGCTTGACGCGGTCTTGCCGGCCTGCCATTTGCCGTGGGGCAGGCTTGCCAGGCGCTGGAACATGCGCCGGCAATAGCCGCTGATGCGCAGGCAGTTGTTGATCTCATCAATTGGCAGCGGGCCGGAGACCACGACGATGTCATCGGCCGACTCCCAGGCTCCGGCGGCGCGCAGGCGCCGGCGCGCGGTCAGCGCCCAGGAATGGATGCGCGTGGGCGTGCCATGCTGGTGGACTTCGCCGGTGTGCAGGTCGAAGGCAATGGCCACGGTCTCGGTCCTGAGCCGAAAGCGGCGCTCACCCGTGACTGCGCTGGGTGTGTCGCGCATGTCGTACAGGTAATAGTGACCGGCCTTGAGCTGGTATTGCTGATCCATCGATCCTCCTTCAAGCCCCCATTTTGCGCGGCCTGGGCGGCCTTGCAAAGTCGGGTAAGCGGTGCGAAAGTCGGGCTGTTCGCGGTGGCGGGCGCTGCGCGCGCCGCCGACCGTGGTCTCAAAAGTCAAGCAGGCTGAAGCCTACGCTGAATACCGTGCGTTTGTGGTTGTAGTCGATCAGGCTGTCACCATACCCCGAGAACAGCTGGGTGTGCAGGCGCAGATTGCTGCGGCCGCCGCCTATGCCGTCGCCCAGCGTGCGCAGCCACTCCAACCGCACCGCGCCGCGCGGCGTCGCGCCCAGCGAGCTGCGCACCGTGGCGCTCAGCGTGTGGATGCGGTTGGGGTTCCAGGTGGCGGTGAGTTCGGCGCGGCCCAGGTAGTTGCTGATGTCGGGGTTGTCGTCGTTGAGCGCGCCTTCTTTCACGCGCTTCCAGATGCGGCTGGTGACCGCGAAATCATTGCCTTTTTCCAGGCCGGTCATCAGATACCAGCGGTTCCAGCTGCGCGACAGCGGCAGGCTCTGGCCGTTGGACTGGTGCACCAGGCCCGCGCCCGCATAGGCCCAGTTCCAGCCCGCGGGCAGCGACAGCGACAGCGGGTAGACGTAGATGATCTCGGGTTCGTGGTCGGTGGTGCGGAACGGCCGCGACAGATCGGGGCTGAACACCTGCCAGTACGACTGCTGGGTATAGCCGAACCACAGCGAATCCTTGCGTTCGGGCGTGTGCGCCAGCAGGCCCTTGGCGATCTTGGTGCGCACCGAGATGTTGAGCCGGGTTTCGGTGCTGCGGTAGTCGGTTTCGGTGGTGCTCTGGTGGTCGGGCGAGGGCGACGCGGGCAGGCGGTTGACATTGCTGCCCGAGACCACGGAGATCGACATCGGCCGGTAGCCGCGCACCGCAAACGTGCCGCAGTCCGTGCCTTCGGTCAGCTCCCAGAAGCGCGTCATCGCGCTGTACTTGGCGTCGTTGCAGCCGCGCACCACGGGGTCGGCCGGCATGGGGTCGGCCGTCAGCGGCGCGGCCGAAGTGGCGAC
>JBBKVU010000121.1:0-3016 GCA_037968595.1 Comamonas sp. | reverse complement strand
GAAGCCGATCTGTTCACGGCCGTGCCCGAGCTGGCTGCGGCAGTCTGAGCGCCTGGCGCTCCCCACGCGCCTGTGCCGGCCTGCCGGAGACAACACAGGCGCGCATTTCACGGCAATCGAGCAGAAAGAGAAAAACCATGTCGCCATCGACTTCACGCCGTTCCTTCCTTCACACCGTGGCCGCGGGCACTGCCGTCGCCACCGCGCCCGCCTGGTCGCAGGCCGCCTGGCCCAACAAACCGCTGCGCATCATCGTTCCCTACACCGCCGGCGGCTTCACCGACCAGATGGCGCGCATGCTGCAGGTGGGCCTGCAAAAGGCGCTGGGCCAGCCCATCGTCATCGAGAACAAGCCCGGCGCCAACAGCATCATTGGCGTAGACCAGGTTGCCAAATCCGCGCCCGACGGCCTGACGTTCGGCGTGGTGATTGCCGCGTTTGCCGGCAACACCACGCTGTACGACAAGCTGCCTTACCACCCCACCAAGGACATCGTCGGTGTCTCGCTGATGGGCGTGTCGCCGCTGGTCGCGGCGGTATCGCTCAATGCGCCGTTCAAGAACGCCCAGGAGCTGGTCGCCTATGCCCGCGCCAATCCCGGCAAGGTGAGCTTTGCCTCGTCGGGCAGCGGCTCCAGCGCCCACCTCACGACCGAGCTGCTCAAGCTGCTGACCAAGACCGACATGGTGCATGTGCCCTACAAGGGCGCTTCGCCGGCCCTGGTCGATCTGATGGGCGGACAGGTGCCGCTGTTTCTCGATCCGCCACCGAATCTGATACAGCCGGCCAAGGCCGGCCGCATCCGGTTGATCGGCGTGGCCAGCGAAAAGCGCATTCCTTCCTTGCCCGATGTGCCCACTTTCATAGAGCAGGGGATTGACGGCCTGGTGGGCAGTACCTGGGCGGCAATGGTCGCGCCCGCAGGCGTGCCGCGCGAGATCCTGCAGCGCATGTCGGCCGAAGTGCGCAAGATCCTCTACAGCGCCGAAGGCCAGGCGCGCCTGGAAGCCATGGGTACCGTGGCCGAAGGCTCCACGCCCGAAGAATGCGACCGCTTCATTGCTGCCGAAACCAAGAAGTGGGGCCGCGTGATTCGCGACGCCAAAGTCACGCTTTGATATATACAGCGGCGGCTTTGCGCCGGGCCGCCGCCAGGAGCAGGGATGCAGGCATTTATCGCTTTTGCGGGGTAAATGCTTGCCAACTTGAAATTAAGGGTAATTACTTATTAAGTTATTCCCTTGTGAGTGGAGATGTCGCGCCACAGGCCAAGAAATGCAGCGATATCTATCCATCAGGAAATCAATAAAGAAAAAATCTATGTGTTGATGTATGTCAACATGTCATGCACGCGGTTTAATGCTACAAATTGAATCAAAAATTGTCGATTTGTAATTTTTTCTCGCCCAGGGTTTTTCCGCAGGAATGTATTTCTCTGGAAGGTCACTGACAGCGCATGTGCCGTCCGTGACTTCCATCGATGGATTCCACTGCGCGTTCATTTGCTTGGAGTCCAGGAAACATTATCCGACCCGGGACTTCTTCAACGGCGTATTTGATTTTCACTCACAACGCCATACCAATGGCAGGGGAAGAAGCCATGCAGTCCTGGAGAAATCTTTCGGTCAAGGCCAAGCTCATTGGCACCTTTGGTCTGTTGATTGCCTTGATCATCGGTATTGCGCTGTATTCCATCCAGATGATGAAGGACGACAGCACGCAATTCCAAAATTATGTCCACGGCATCCAGGCCCGCGCCGACATGGCCAACAAGGTGCGGCTTGCGGTGGATGAACGCGCAATTGCCGCGCGCAATCTGGCCCTGGTGACTTCACCGCAGGATCTGGCCCAGGAAAAGGCCGCGGTCGAGAAGGCTGTCGGCGATGTGCGCAAGTACCTTGCCGAACTCCAGGCCCTGGCGGCCAAGCCCGGCGTGGACCCTGAAGTGCGCGCCAAGGTCGACAATATCGCCCGCATAGAGAGCGAGTATGAGCCGGTGGCGATGTCCATCGTCGGCATGGTGCTGGGCAACCAGCGCGAAGCCGCCGTGGAGAAGATGAACGCCCAGTGCCGTCCGCTGCTGGCCGCGCTGATCCGCGCCACGGATGAATACAGTGCCTTTACCGCCGGGCGCTCGCTGGACATGATCCGCGAAGCCCAGGCCTTGACCCAGCAGCGGCAGCTGGTGCTGATCATCGGCGCCGTGGTGGTCGTGGCCCTGGCCTGCTGGGCGGCGGTGCTCATCGTGCGTGCCATCGTCGGACCCTTGAACAGCGCCGTGGAACTGATCGATGAAATCGCGCAAGGCGACATCAGCCGCCACATCACGGTCGACACCAAGGACGAATTCGGCCGGCTGCTGGGGGCTCTTTCCAGCATGCAGCAAAGCCTGGTGGTGCTGGTGTCCTCGGTGCGCAAGGGCGCCGAAGGCGTGTCCACGGCCAGCGCCGAGATCGCCCAGGGCAACATGGACTTGTCGTCGCGCACCGAAAGCCAGGCCAGCGCGCTCGAGCAGACCGCCTCGTCGATGGAGGAGCTGGGCACGACGGTGCGCCAGAACGCCGACAATGCCAGCCAGGCCAACCAGCTGGCCCAGAATGCCAGCGGCGTGGCCCAGCAGGGCGGTCAGGTGGTGGAGCAGGTGGTGGCCACCATGCGCGGCATCAGCGACTCAAGCAAGCGGATTGCCGAGATCATCACCGTGATCGACGGCATTGCTTTTCAGACCAACATCCTGGCGCTGAATGCCGCGGTCGAAGCCGCGCGCGCGGGTGAGCAGGGCCGGGGCTTTGCCGTGGTGGCCAGCGAAGTCCGCTCGCTGGCCGGGCGCAGTGCCGAGGCCGCCAAGGAGATCAAGCAATTGATAGAGGAAAGCGTGGAACGCGTGGCCGCTGGCTCGCAGCTGGCCGATCGCGCCGGCAGCACGATGGGCGACGTGGTCGGCAGCATACGCCGCGTGACCGACATCGTCGGCGAGATCAGCGCCGCCAGTTCGGAGCAAAGCGCGGGCGTGGGC
>JBBKVU010000120.1:0-4591 GCA_037968595.1 Comamonas sp. | reverse complement strand
GCGCGCGCCAGTGCCAAGGTGCCTTTGCAACTGCGCCACGGCCAGGAAGCCACCAACACCGTGGCCATCTCGGGCGACATCGTGCAACTGGGCAAGCCGTCCTTCGGCGACCAGGACGGTATTCAGATGATCACCATTCCGCTGCGGTTCATCCCCAGCGACGCGGGCAATGACGAGTGGACCATCACCGTCTGACGCGCCAACGCAACCCATTTCACCCGCTGTAAACCTATTTCGCTGAAAGCAACTCCATGAGCATCATCCTCTCCGTCGGCTTCTGGGCACCCATCACGCACGCATGCCCTGGCGATGACTTCAAGCCCGTACTGCTGAACCTTCGCGTGCGCTACAAGCGCCTGAAAAAGACAGAACGCCTGGATCTGGATCGCCGCCTGGCCGCAGGTGTTCTCACCGCCGACACGCGCGAAAAACTGCAAGCGCACATCGACGCACCTGATACCCCCGACAGGGTGCGTGCCGACCTGCGCCTGAAGCTGGGTGCCCAGCCGATGGATGACGAAGAGTTCCTGAACCTCATGATTCTGGACTGGGACCTCAAGGGACCTGACGGCAAGCCCATCGTTTACACGCGACAGGAGCGAGCCGACCAGGAAGAGAAATGGGATGGCTTGGAAACGGCCATGGTGAATGGCTATTTCAAGGCGGTGAAGGAATCGGTCACGCCGGAGGCCATCGCAAAAAACTCCGGGGCGCAGTCCGCCACTTCGTCCTAGCGGGGCGCGCCACCAGCCAGGCCAGTGAGGAAGAAGAGGCCGAGCTGGCGCAGCAGGAGCGAATGCTCGGACTCGACCCGGAACGGACGCGTGAGGCAAACCAGCGCGATGAAGCTGACCAGGTCGAGGACACCTACGAGCTTGCACCTGAGCTGTGGGACGCCTGGCAGTGTTTTGTGGCCACGTGGAACCAATGGCGCGTCGTGATGGGCTTCGCCGCGGCGTACTACGAAGGCATTGATCACACCGCGTTGCATGCATCCATGCAAATGCTGGGGATCAACAAGCGCAAGTGGGCCTCCGTGTACCACCAGGTGCTGATCCTCGAAGACGAAGCGCGCCGTTTGCGCAACCAGAAGCAGTAAAAGGAAATGCCCGGATGGCTGAAGAATTCAATGTCGCAGTCAAGCTGCATGCAGACGCATCGCAGTACACGGCAGAATTCGACCGCGCGGGGCTGACTGCCCAGGCATTCACTGCACAACTGCAAGGCGAAGGCAAGCAAGCTGCATCGGGCTTGCAAGCTGTTGCCACCCAGGCAGAGAAAATCGGCACCGCAGTGTCGACCAGTGGTCGTACAGCGGCCGCTGCCTTGGAGAGGACCGCATCGTCTGCCAACTCGGCGGGAACCGCTCTTCGAACCGCTGGGGCCCAAGGCGCCGAAGGCCTGGAACGCGTGGCCCAGGCCAGCGAGGGCGTGCAAGCCTCGCAAACGCAGGCGACCGCAGCAGGGACTCAGTTCATAGCGGGGTTGCGCGAGCAGATCACGCTGTCGGGGAAATCCGCTGACGAGTTGCTGCGGTACCGCGCCGCGCAGTCGGGCGTTGCGGCCGAAGCTGCGCCGCTGATCCTGCAATGGAAAAACCAACGTGTGGCGCAGGAACTTGCAGCCGAAGCGGCGCGCAAGGAGGAAGCGGCGCAGCGCGAAGCCAGCGCGGCCAAGCAGCGGGCGCAAAGCGCTGGCGAGGCCTTCATGGCCAGCCTGCGCGACCAGGTCGGTGTGGCAGGAAAGTCGACAGAGGAGTTGCTGCTTTATCGCGCCGCGCAGGCGGGTGTGGCCAGCCAGGCAGCGCCCCTCATCTCGCAACTGCAAAGCCAACGAACCGCGTTGCAAGCTGCTGCTGAAGCCGCGCGCCTTGAGGAGGCTGCACAGCGCGAGGCCACAGCTGCCAAGCAGCGTGCGCAAGGTGCTGCTGACTCGTTCATCGCCAGCCTGCGCGAGCAGGCGGTAATGCAAGGAAAATCCGCGGCCGATGTCATGCGCTACCGGGCGGCGCAATTGGGCGTGGCAGACGCGTCCGAAAGCTACATCCAGGCCATTGAAAAGGCTTCAGGCGCGAACGGCAAGGCCGCGCTGACGGCGGGCCAACATGCACAGGCGATGCGCATGCTGCCCATGCAGATGACGGACGTCGTCACCAGCGTGGCCAGCGGCATGCCGATCTGGATGGTGGCGATTCAGCAAGGTGGCCAGGTCAAAGACTCGTTCAACGGTGTCGGCAATGCGTTCAAAGCAGTCGGTAGCCTGATCACGCCGACGGTCGCAGGCATCGGCTTGTTGGCCGGTGCTGCCGCTCTGGCAGCGGTTGCATACCATCAGGGCTCGTCTGAGGCGGACGGCTTCCGCAATGCCATCGTGATGAACGGCGGCGTGGCCGGCGTCACGGTCAGCCAGATGACCGATATGGCCAAGGCCATCGGTGAAGTCACTGGGGGGCAGCATGCTGCGTCTGCTGCCCTGACCGAGATGGCTGGCAAGGGCGCCGTGGCCGGAGACAGCCTGCAGACCTTCACCCAAATGGCGATGGATCTGGAGAAATACGCCGGCCAGCCAATCAAGACCACGGCTGAGCACATGGCCCAACTCGGGGAAGCCCCGGTCAAGGCCAGCATCAAGCTGAATGAGCAGTATCACTACCTGACCGATGCGGTCTATCAGCAGATCAAGGCGTTGGAGGCCAAAGGCCAGAAAGACGAAGCGGCGGCACTGGCGCAAAAGACCTATGCCGATGCCATGGCCGAGCGCACGGGCACGCTGAAAGCCAACCTGGGCACGCTCGAACGCGTCTGGGAAAGCCTGGGCAGCGCGGCAACCAAGACCTGGAACGCAATGCTCAACGTGGGCCGGTCGGCGTCGCTCAGTGAAATACGCACCGAGATTGATAAAACGACCCGCGAACTCAACGACCTGTTTGCAACCACGGGTACCACCACCGCAGGCGGCGCGTATTTCGACCTCGGAGCCCGCCAGCGCGCGAGCAAGATCGCTGCACTGCAAAAGCAGCTGGGCGACCTCAATGCCAAGGCTGCTCCATTGGAAGCTGAAGACGCACAGGCTCAGCTCAAGGCGCAGCAGCAGGCCGACGAAGATGACAAATTGTCCGCACGTCAGCGCATCGACGAGCTGCGCAAGTCCGTGCGCACACGTGCTGAAATTCGCAAAGACGAAATCAAGCAGCTGGATATTGACCGCGAAAAGTTGAAACTCAGTCAACAGGACTACGACAAGCTGTTGGCGAACATCAATGAGAAGCACAAGGACCCCAAAGCCAGTACGGCTGGACAGATCAACGTCACCGACACTCAGCTGGCCAGCCTGAAAAGCCAACTGGAGGCAGCGAAGCAGTATCACCAGCAGCTTGTCACGCTGGGCTCAGGCGCGTCGGAGCTGAACACTGCCGAGCGCGAATCGCTCAAGATCGCAGAGCAGATCAAGCTGGCAACGAATGCCAAGACGCTGGCCAAGCTCGCCGAGGCCAAGAGCATGGCCGACTCCTTGGGCGTGCAGTTGCGCAGCAATGAAGGCCTGGAGAAGTCATTCAAAGCTCAGCAGACGTTGATCGACGGCAACCACAAGGAAGCCGAATCGGTACGGCAGCGTGCCAAGGACCAAGAAGCCGCGAACTCGGTGTTTGGTAAGGGGCGCTCAGCCATTGAGCAGATGACGCTGGCCACGCTGAAAAACCAGATGGCTGAAGCGCAGGGCAGCGACCGCTTTGACCCCAAGTACATCGCGTCGCTGGAAGAGAAGATTTCTGCCCAGCAGCGCTGGGTGGACGCATTGGGCCAGGCCGACTACAAGGCGGTGATGGCGCACGCAGACGAGCTGCTGCGCAATGCTCAGGACCTGTCCAAGGTGTATGCCGACGAAGCGGCGCTGTCTGGCCTGACCGCCGTGGAGCGCGAGAAGATCGTGGCCTCGCGCCAGGTCGAGTTGAAGTACGCCCAGGAGCTGGACGCGGTCAACAAGAGTTCGCTGACCGCTTCCGAGAAGCAGACAGCACTGGAAGCGCTCAAGAAGGCTCGCGGTATTGAGACTGCTGCCGCTGTCGCCAAGGCTCAGCAGAGCCACATGGCCAAGGCCGACGAGGAGATCAACAAAAGCCTGACCGACGCGTTGATGCGTGGTTTTGAGTCAGGAAAAGGATTCGCGGAGAACCTTGCAGACACCGTGGAGAACACGTTCAACACCATGGTGCTGCGCCCCATAATCAGCGCGGTCATGGCCCCGGTGTCGGGCGTTATCAACGGCGTGGTGCAGTCAGGTTTGAATGCTGTGGGCCTTGGCGGCGGCTCCAACTTGATGGGATTGGCCCAGAACGCCAGCAGCCTGTACAACACCGGCAGCACTGTTGCGGGCTGGCTTGGCTTTGGTGGCAGCGCAGCGGCGTCAGGGCTGGGCCTGTCAGCGGGCGCAGGCATAGGCCTGTCTGCCGCCAGCGCAGGGTCCAGCGCCATTGGCGCTGGCCTTGGTATGAGTGGCGCTGCGGGCTGGGGCGGGATCGGAGCAGGTGCGGCGACAAGCGGGCTGGGCCTCACGGCCTCAAGCGCCGGCGCTGGCGCCATTGGGGCGGGCC
>JBBKVU010000119.1:0-6626 GCA_037968595.1 Comamonas sp. | reverse complement strand
GCCTGGTGCGCGCCATTTTTTTGCTATTTTCAAATATCTTTTCTATGCTGCAAGGACGGAGGGCGCTTTTTTCTGTATAACTTGCTTTTGTCCTTCACAACCTAGCATCCATGCGGGTTCCAGCCATTCCTCAATACGCTTGGGCGAAACGTGGGCGAAAATCTAAGCAACCTCTGCCTTTATCCCATCCGTCATTTTGCAGTATTGATCAGGCAATACACCGCCTTCCTGTTCGACCCAGCGGCCGTAAGTCCTGGTGATCATAGTCGTATCGGTATGGCCCATTTGCTTTGCCACGTACATTGCGTTGGCGCCCGTCGAGAGCAGCGTCGACGCGAATGTGTGCCTGGTTTGATACGGGTTCCGGTAGCGCACTTGGGCCTTCTTGATCATCGCCGCCCAGAAGATGCTCAAGCGCTGCGTGTTGTCCCAACCCTGGCCGGTGGCCGGATCAAGGAACACCAGACCCCCAGCGAGGAAGCTATGTTGTTTCTGCGCAACCAGCGCCTCGATGGCGCCACGCCGCAGGTCGACCAGGCGACGTCCGGCGCGCGTCTTCAGCTCCTCTCTGGATTCCCCCATCACGCGAGAGCGCTCAACCTTTGCTTTGAAGCCGGCCCAATCGATCGATTCCCAGCGAAGAGCGATGTATTCGCTGGGGCGCATGCCCGTATAGAAGGCAAACTGAAAGACGTTCCTGGCCTGGCCCTGGGCCGCCCCAAGGATGGCCGCAATCTCTTGCGCGGAGAAGGGGTCGACTTCGTATTCAGCCTTGTACGCGTCGCGGTCTAATGTTTTTTGCAATTTCACCCGGTCCAGCGGATTGCTGTCGATCAGGTCGTCGTTTATCGCAAGCTCCAGCGCGCCGCGCAGGGGGATGAGAATTTGACGGACCGAGGTGGCTTTCAGCGAAAGCTCGACAATCCAGGTGCGCAGCGCGGCCGGCGTAAGCTCGGTGAGCAGGGTGTCGCCCCACTGCTCCAGCAGAATTTTGTTGAGCACGCGCTTGTAGCTTTTCAACGTGCTGGGTGCGAGGATGCGGTCATAGATTTCGAACTGCTGTTTAAGCAGGTCGCCAACGGTTACATCCTTGGCCCGAGATTGCAGGCCGAACTTCTTCAGTTGCGTCGATTCGGGGAAGTACTTGGCATAGCTGAAATTGCCCAGCGCAATGGCGTTCAGGATCTCGCCGCGCAGCCGCTCGGCGTATTTGATGTTTGCCTTACTGTGCGCGAGCTTCAGCGTTTCCCTGCACTCGGTGCCCCGGTACATGAATTTTATGCGGATCGATTCGCTTTGGACGCCCGACCGGAGTTCGACGCCTGGCGGGCTGGACTTATTTGTTCCCATTTTGCTACCCATTCTTCTACTGCCGGCAAGTTGATCCACAGCCGGCCATCCACAATTTTGCATTGATTGCCGTCGAGCCACTTGCCTGCCTTGCGGCGGGCCTGCACGGAATCGACGGAATCACCTGATATTTCGACGTAGCGCTCGAGCTTTACCCAAGCCAAAGGCTGTCGCTGCGCCTCAGCCTTGGCGGCCGCCGCGCGCGCATTGCGCTCGATGGTCTCGACGAGCTTGGCCACCATGTCGTGATCGTTCATGTTCATGGCGCACTCCCAGGCGCCACGTCGCCGGTTTGCCCGCTGCCACCGCAAGCGGGGCAGTCCAGTTCGCTAGTGCCAGGCTCGGCGCCATCATTCATGAAGACCAGGCCGGCCGGTGTCGCCGTGATGGTTTGGCCAGCGGCGCGCGCGACCGCGATGGCCTGCTGCGTCTCAGGGGAGAGCGGGGTGCGGCGGCGCACAAGCTGCGCCTCCAGCTCGGCAACTCGTTTCGCCCAGCGCTCGCCGGACTGCATATTCTCTGCCAGTGCAGCAGCGCGCCATTCGTTGGCCTGCTTCAGGTCGGCTTCGGCCTTCTCAGCGCGTTGGCGCCATGCGTGAACGCAAGTGCATTCACCCAGCCATTCGCCGTCAGCACGGTGCACGTCACCTGTACCGCCGCAGGCACTGCACAGGGCGCGCATCTCGGCGCAGGCGTCGATGCCCGTAGCTGCTGGCGCGCCTGCCGGCCCCCACGGCATCGGAGATACCCTCCAGCCCGCGCGCGCGCTGTAGTTGCCGCTGCGAGCCGCAATCCACGACGACCATTGCAGCATGCTGTCGCGGCTACCGATCGGTGCAGCCCTGATGTCAGCGGCATGTGTGGCGTACCAGTCTTCGAAGTTCGCGCGCGCCTGTTCGATTGTCTCGACTTCTGCACCTATTTGCGGGGCGATGGCTGGCAGCGGCGAGTGCTTCGGCTTCGCCGCTTGCTTGGCGCGGATAGCCTCGACCTTCGTCCAGATCCTGGCCAGCTCCGTCTCGCCGGCGGCGTGCATGTCCAAGCCTTGGGCCAGGCACAGGGCGGCCAGCGTGACCATGACGCCACCGACTTCCTGCGCGCGCTCGCCGACCGGGCGGCCGTACACATAGTCGACCAGTTGGTGCGCCTCGCTGGCCGTGCAGCCGCATGCCTGCACCAGCTCCAGCGATTCTTCCAGGAAACGGTGATTGCGCTCAGCGCCATCGGCGGAGATTTCGGCACCGAAGCACGCCATCATCCAAGGCTGCATGCGGCCCTGGAATGAATCGGTGGGCGTTGAACGGACAGGCGGATTGCGTTGCTCGTTGTTGATCATTCTGCATGCTCCAAAAAAGTTATTTCGTTGGGCTGGCGCGGCGTCGCGTGGCCCATCAGGTAAATCACGGAGGACACACCGCCGCCCAGCACTTGGGCGCCCATCGCGCGCAAGTGGTGCTGCTTGCCCTCGAACAGCACGGGCTGGCAGGTGTGGATCGCGCGCAGCACGGCACGGTCCAGCTTGTAGGCGGCCTCGGCCGGGGTCTCCGGCGGCGGCGCCGGGCTGCGGTTACTCACGTCGCCGCCGGCGCTGGCCGGACGAAGTACGCTACGGGACCATCGTCCTCGGTGTCGAAGATGGCCAGGAGGAACCAGCCTACACCGGCTGGCGCGGTGGGCTGCCACTCCCTCAGTGCGTCGGTATCGTCGTCCATGTAGCGCCCACAAAGCGGTGCGGCGTCGACCTCCATCCAGACGCGGGTGACTTCGACGCCGCATTCCGCCAACCAGGAGCTGAAAGCTACGGCGCTGTCATCGTCCGGCGAGTTGTCCAAGGCAGGGTGGAAGTAGCTGCCATCCTCACGGCGCTCGACTTGCACGGCTTCGATTATTGTTTTCATATTTACCTTTCAGGTTGTCGCGGCGATGACGCCCGCCAGGGTCGCCGCTACGTAAATCAGGATAAGGGCCGCCGCCACGCGCGCGGCGCCGGGGCTGCGTTCGCTGTTCGGTACTTCGTCGTCATCGGTCATGCTGCCTCCGTGGTGGGCATCTTGATGCCGCGCCAGGCGTGGAAAGCTGGCCTGTCATCAGGCGAGATGCGCATGCAGTCTTCGCCGAACGTAAAGGTTGCGTCGTGCTGCGCCCCTGGAAACTTGAAGTAGAGGAGCGCCTGGGCATGTCCGAGCCTGTCTGGCCCCTGCAGCGGCGCGCGGCTTACCCAGATGCTGCCGATCTTGCAGTCCGGATACGTGACCGCAAAGAACTCGATCAGGGCCGCCTGGGCTGCCTTTTGCGCGCGCCGCTCGACAAACTCCCCCATTACGCAGCTGTGGCTACAGTAGATGGCGTCGCCATCCGTGACGACCTCCAAGTGCTCACACTCTTCACCTTCGTCCTCGGCTTCCTGCTGCATGTCGTCGCTAATGCGCCGGCTGCAGTGGTGGCACTCGAACCACCAGCCATGTTCGATCAGCACGGTCTTAGGTACTGGGCCGGGTGCGTACTGGTCGAACTGCGGGCGGCGGTTGCAGGATTCGACTTCGTTGAAGGTGCAGTCCAGTTCGTTTCCACCCTCGCGCCGCGCGGTGGCGCTGTTGGTGGCAAAGGTAATGACGCAATGGCCCTCGCCAGGCTCGCGTACTTCATAGGCAAGCAGGCGCTTCATGGTGTCACCCGCACAGCACGACCACCGCGCCACCGCCAGCCTGGTGCAATCTGGCCGTAGCGCCACATGCTCATGTGATCGCTGGTGGTCATGCGGGGCCACGGCTTGCCGCCGCACTCCCATTCCGGCCCTTCCCAGTAATCCGCTGGCAAACGGGCGTGATCGTAATGGCGCTCCCAGCCGATGCGTGAATCATGGCCATCCCACTCGCCATCGAAGTCTTGCCAAGTAACCTCTGGAATGCCGCCAATGCGCTGCCATAGGCCGTATTCGGCGGGGCGGTGCTGGCGAAGCCATTTGGCACGCTTCCACGAGAATGGCTCGTCGGTCAGGCCTGGCTCGCCCGATTGGGCATATTTCGTCGTATCGCCATGGCTGCGCAGCAGCTGGACGGCGCGCTTTGCCTGCTTCTTATAGATGCGCGGGTTCATGGCGCCACCCGCTTGAACTCGATCACCCACACCCATGGGTTGGCTGCCCAGCTGCCGCCGGTCGATTCCCACAGGTCGCGCCAGGCCGTGCGCTCGGTTGCGCGACCGCTGGCGCCAGACCCCTTGCACACGATGTCGTAGCGATCCTGCGATTCCGCCAGCGCTTCCATATCGATGCCCTCGGCAACAATGTCGGCTTCGCTGATATCCTGCAGGCGCTCGACGCGCACCGACACGATCTCCAGCAGGATGCGGCTTGCCCAGCGCGGCATGTGGATGCTGGGCGTCCAGCGCGCTGGTTTTCGTGTCGGCTGCCGCTGTGGAAGCTCAGCGCCATCGGCGCGGAAGATCGGCCATTCCTCATGTCCGTTATCGTCCATGCAAAACGTCTCGCGCACCCAAATGCGGTCGCCAGGCTGGCCGTATGGGCATTTGCGGCCCGATTCCGCCAGCAGTGCAAGGAGTGCGGTCGGATCGCCTTGCCACGGCTCGATACGCTTGTTGGTGACCATCTGCGGCTGAGGCTTGATGATGCGCCTGGTCTGCGTCTTGCTGCCGTCGAGCACGGCGCGCACCATGGCGCCGTTCATGAAGATAGGGCGCTCTTTCATGCTTTTTCTCCAGCGGCCGGCGTGGCCGCAAACATATCGACGGTTTTGGTATCGCGCACCACCAGCGGTGGTAGCACGTCCAGGAATTCGCCAATGGTCAGTTCATTCCCGCGCGGGCCGTACGGCAGGCAATCGACGGTCCATTCCTCTGGTAGGTCATTCTCGGAGCGAACTTCATCTTCGACGTAGCCGTGGACCGGGTTGTCTCCGATGATGTCGCCAAAGCCCGACCGAAACAGTTGCTCGGCCTCGAGCACGCTGGGCGCAACCACGACGGCCGTCACGGTGGCGCTGACGGTGTAGAGGCGATTGATCATGCTGCCGCTCCCGGCACGGCCATCACCGTCCGGTTGCCGTTCGATGCCATCGCACTGATCACGCCTTTGGCTTCCATCGCCTCCAGCAGCCGGGCCGCACGGTTGTAGCCGATGCGCAGGTGGCGCTGCACCAGCGATATCGATGCTCTCTGCTGGGTGCGCACTACCTCGACGGCCTGGTCGTACAGCGGATCGCTAGCGCTGCCGTCGCCGGGTGGGACGGCGTCGGCTGCCCTAGGCTCCAGGTCGTGCATCGTGAGACCACGCTGTGCGAGTTGGCCAGCGATATGATCATCCAGCGACAGCACCACCCGCTGCTCGCGCACGGGCTCGTGCCCTTTTACCGGCGCCGCGTTGGTGGCCAGGCGCGCCGTTGGCGCCAGGGCATCCACTTCACCGCCCAGCGCCTCGACCAGATCGGCCAGCAGCTTGGCCAGGTCGCCCGTCATCAGGGCGAAATCGCTGTCGAAGCGCTCTCCATTGTTTTTCGTGCCCGATTCCCGCTCCGTGATCACGTCCAGCGCCTTGACGCTCTTGATGGCCAGGCTCTCGTCCAGCACGAAGGAAATCTTGTCGCTCCAGGTCATGGCCAGGCGCGTGCACTGCTTGCCGGCGGCGATGTGGCGGCGGATATCGTCCGCTTCCAGCGTGTGGCGCTTGTACGCCACCTGGGCCTTGCTCTCGCCCGTGGCGCGCATGATCGCGTCCTGGTCGACCGTGAAGCCGGCCGGGGATTCGTCCGCCTGCAGCCATTCCGTCATCGCACCCACCGGCGAGCGCATGACGCGCAGGCTTTCCAGCGGCAGATTGTCGACGGACTTGAGCAGCAGCTTGATCACCTCGTCCGCCTTGCTCGGGCTGGCCGCATCTACCACCAGCCAGCCGTTCACCGGATCGATCCACACGGCCGTGGTGCTGAGAATGGCAAACGCGCGCGGCAGCAGCTCGTCGGTGACGCGCTCCTTCAGTTCCTTCATCGCCTTCTTGCCGGGCGCGAAGCCCTGGGCTTCTTCCATTTCCAGCGCGCGGGCGGCGGCCACCTGGTTGACCACGGTCGACGGCAGTAGCTTCTTCTCCGTTTTCAGCTGCAGCAGGAACTGGCCGCCGACGGCGTGCACGAGCGGCTGGTCGGCGCCGCGAGGCGAGGCCCAGCCCTGGCGCACCAGGTCCATGCTGGTGGCGGGCGTGAACTGCTGCGGCGCCGACCAGCCGCTCGTGCACGCCGTCGGCGGCCAGTTCCTGCTGCAGCTGA
>JBBKVU010000118.1:0-3393 GCA_037968595.1 Comamonas sp. | reverse complement strand
GCGCGCGCGTGGGCTGCATGCCGTCCAAGCTGCTGCTCGAAGCCGCGCATGCGTTTCACCGCCGCCACCAGTTTGAGGCCTTCGGCCTGCGCGGCGCGGCGCAACTGCAGGCAGACATTCCCGCCGTACTGGAGCGCGTGCGCGTCGAACGCGACCGCTTCGTGGCCGGGGTGCTGCAGACCACGGCCGATCTGGGAACGCGCGCCATCAACGGCCGCGCGCGCATTCTCGACCCGCATACCGTCGAAGTCGACGGCCAGCGCCGCCTGACCACGCGCAGCCTGGTGATCGCAACCGGCTCCAAGCCGCATGTACCGGACGAATGGCAGGTGCTGGGCACGCGCCTGCTGACCACCGACACACTGTTCGAGCAGACCGACCTGCCGCAACGCATGGCGGTGCTGGGCCTGGGCCCACTGGGCACCGAGATGGCGCAGGCACTGGCCCATCTGGGCTTGGAGGTCACGGCCTTTCATGGCGAAGACCATCTGTCCGGCCTGGCCGATCCGAAAGTGAATGCGGCGCTGATCCAGAGCATGTCGAGCGCCATGCAGTTGCAGTTGGGGCAGATGCCGCAACTCCAATCCTTCGATGCCCACGCCATCACCATCGGCGCCGGCGAATTCTCCACCCAGGTCGATGCGGTGCTGGCGGCCACCGGCCGGCGTCCTGCAATAGCAGGCCTGGGGCTGGAAAACCTCGGCATCGCACTGGACGAGCGCGGCCTGCCCGATGTCGACCCGTATACCTTGCAGCTGGGCCAGCTGTCGGTGTTCTGGGCCGGCGACGTCAACCCCGACCGGGCCCTGCTGCACGAAGCCGTCGACGAAGGCGAGATCGCGGGCAGCAATGCCGCGGCCGAGCAGCCGCGCGCCTATGCGCGGCGCACGCCGCTGGCGATCACCTTCACCGAGCCTTCGGTGGCATCGATCGGAATGGCCTACGACCCGCATTGGAGCGACGAGGTGGCCATAGGCGGCGTGGACTTCGCCGACCAGGGCCGGGCGCGCGCCGGCCAGCGCAACCAGGGCGAGCTGCGGCTGTATGCCAACGCCCATGACGGGGAACTGCTGGGCGCCCAGCTGTGCGCGCCCGCGGGCGAACATCTGGCGCACCTGATTGCCTGGGCCATTGCCCGGCGCAGCACCGTCGCCGAGCTGCTTGACATGCCGTTCTACCACCCGGTGATCGAGGAAGGCCTGCGCAGCGCGCTGCGCGATGTACAGGCCCATGTGCACCTGCCGCCCGACAGCGAACAGCGCCCCGGGCCGCACTATTGCCGGCAGAGCAGCCTGGACTGCCTGGACTGAGCGCACGCGCAAAAGTCGGTAAAAGCAGGGAAAAGCAGGGGCTGCAAGGCTTTTTTCCGGCCTTGGCGAGGCGCCATGCACCGCTACAGTCAACGCACTTTCACCAATGAGCCTTCGCGCCCGCAGCTACCATGGACATCACCTACCAACGCGCTCTCGACAATGCCAGCCGGGCTTGGTCACAGCAACGCGTGGTCGATGCCCAGAACCTGGCGGTGATACGCCGCGGCGAACGTACCGCAGCGCAAAGCGTCGCCGCCCCGGCCGCGTCCCAGCAGGCCTTGCTGCAGCCCGAGCTGGCCCGGTTTGGCTTGCTTGGCACCAGGCTCAATCTGTTTGCCTGAGCCTTTGGCCCCCGCGAGGCAGCGGAACCTGGGGGTATGATTTCACGGGATGACCCATCCCCTGATAGAACAACTGACCCAGGCGCGCAAGGCCGCGCAGATGACACAGGCCGATCTGGCCGAGCGCGCGGGCCTGTCGCGCATGACCGTGCAGCGCCTGGAAAGCGGCGGCCTGGACCCGCGCCTCTCGACACTCAGTGAAATGGCGCGCGTGCTGGGCCTGGAATTCCAGGCAAGCGCACGCCCCGCAGCCAGCGAGGTCACAAGCTAGCCGCACAGCCGCGGGTTTGCATAATGGACGTCTGTGCAATGCAAAGGACAGGCAGATGACCATTTCCCCTCCCCCGCTTCGACAACTGGGCCGCTCGGGCCTGCAGGTTTCGCCGCTGTGCTTCGGCGGCAATGTGTTTGGCTGGACCGTGGACCAGGCCACGGCGTTCTCGCTGCTCGATGCCTGGGTCGACGCGGGCTTCAATTTCATCGATACCGCCGATGTCTATTCGCGCTGGGTGCCCGGCCACAGCGGCGGCGAGTCCGAGCGCATCCTGGGCCAGTGGCTGCAGCGCAGCGGCCGGCGCCAGCAGGTGGTGCTTGCCACCAAGGTAGGCAAGGACATGGGCGAGGGCAAGGTCGGCCTGCGTCCCGAATACATACGCCAGGCGGTCGAGGCTTCGCTGCAGCGCCTGCAGACCGACTACATCGATCTCTACCAGTCGCACGATGACGACGCCGATGTGCCGCTGGCCGACACGCTGGGCGCCTACGCCGATCTGATTGCCGCGGGCAAGGTGCGCGCCATCGGTGCGTCCAATTACAGCGCCGCGCGCTTCAAGGAGGCGCTGCTGACCAGCGAGCGACTGGGACTGGCGCGCTACGAAAGCCTGCAGCCGCTGTACAACCTCTGCGACCGCGCGGTGTTCGAGCGCGAGCTCGCGCCGCTGTGCGCTTCGCAGGAGATTGGGGTGATCAATTTCTACGCGCTGGCCGCGGGCTTTCTCACGGGCAAGTACCGCAGCGAAGCCGATGCGAGCAAGAGCCCGCGCGGCGCCAAGACCGTGAGCACCTATCTGAATCCCCGCGGCCTGGCCATCCTGCAGGCACTCGACAGCGTGGCCCAGCGCCTGGACGCCCAGCCCGGCCAGGTGGCCCTGGCCTGGCAGATGCAGCGCCCGGCAATCACCGCGCCGATTGCCAGCGCCAGCACGCTCGATCAGCTCCAGCAGCTGATGGCGGCGGCGCAGCTTCGGCTGTCAGCGGATGATCTGGCGCTGCTCAACGCCGCCAGCGCCGAACCCGGCGCGCGCGACTGAGACGGCCGTCTTCAGGCGGCGGCCAGCCGCTGGCGCACGGCTTCAAACAGGCACACGCCGCTGGCCACCGACACGTTGAGGCTTTCAACCGCGCCCTGCATGGGAATGCTCACCAGCTCGTCGCAGGTCTTGCGCGTCAGCTGGCGCATGCCGTCGCCTTCGGCGCCCAGCACCAGCGCGACCGGGCCCTTGAGATCCATCTGGTAGATGTTCTTGTCGGCGTCGCCGCTGGTGCCGATGATCCAGATGTTGCGCTCCTTGAGCTCATTGAGCGTGCGCGCCAGATTGGTCACCATGAAATACGGCACGGTCTCGGCGGCGCCGCTGGCGACCTTGGCAACGGTGGCGTTGATGCCGGCCGCGTGGTCCTTGGGAGCGATCACCGCATGCGCGCCGGCGCCGTCGGCCACGCGCAGGCAGGCGCCGAGG
>JBBKVU010000117.1:0-9756 GCA_037968595.1 Comamonas sp. | reverse complement strand
GCAGGGCGCGCAGCCCGGCGTCGGTGGCCTGGCGCATCTGCGCCAGCGTGGCCGGCTCCGGCGGCGGGGACATGCGGGCCTGTTCCGCCTGTTCCGCAAGAAAGCGGGCGATGTCTGCGTCCAGGGCCATGGTCACAGCGTCCTTTGCAGGAAAGGCAGCAGCGCGGCGATGAACGGCTGGGCGGCCTCCTCCATGATGAAGTGGCCGCAGTCCGGCACGATCACGCCCGACAGATCCTGCGCATGGCCGCGCATGGTGGCCAAAGGTGCGTCCCCGGTGGCGTGTTCCGCGCCTATGGCCAGCACCGGCATGGTGAGCGGGCGCTGCGCACGCTCGCGGTTCTGGCGCATGGTCTCGGGAATCGCGCGGTAATAGGCAAAGCCGCCACGCAGTCCGCCCGGCGCCGAGTAGGCCTCGACATAGACATCGACGGCCACACGGTCACGCCGCAACGACCAGCGATTGAACATGAATTCCAGGTAAGCGCGTTCGCGGCCCGCGATCAAGGTCTCGGGCAGATCGGCCAACTGGTTGAACATGAAGTGCCACAGGAAGATGTTCTGCTCGGGCGGCGCGAAGATGCTGGGCTCGGGCGCCAAGCCAGGGATCACGGCCTCCGTCAGCGCCAGCGACTGCACGGCCTGGGGCTGGTCACTGGCCAGTGCATAGGCGACCCACATGCCCACGTCATGGCCCGCCACCTGGTAGCGCGCATGGCCCAGGGCCAGCATGGTGCGGTGCAGCGTCTGCGCGATGGCGCCGGTGTCGTAGCCGGTGTCGGGGCGATCGGAAAAGCCCGTGCCCGGCGGATCGACAGCAATCGCCTGAAAGCCCTGCGCGGCCAGCGCCTGCATCACGTGGCGCCAGGCATACCAGGTCTGCGGCCAGCCCGGAATCAGCAGCACGGGCGCGCCCTGCCCGGCCGTGACGCAGTGGATGCGGCGGCCGTCGATGCGCACATAGTCATGAGAAAAGTCGTCCTGGGTGGACGCGGTGGTCGATGGAATGGCGTTCATTTTGTTTCTCTGTCCGAAGCGGGATACGAGGGGGCTCAGGCGATGCCGAGCATGGCGTTGATCTGGCCCTGGCTGACGGGGGCGCCGGCGAAGTCGTCGAAGATCCTGTCGGTCACGCGGATGATGTGGCGATTGATGAACTCCACGCCTTCGCGCGCGCCGTCCTCCTGGTCCTTGAGGCAGCACTCCCACTCCAGCGAGGCCCAGCCCTGGTAGTCGTACTGGGCGAACTTGGAGAAGATGGCCTTGAAGTCCACCTGCCCGTCGCCCAGCGAACGGAAGCGCCCGGCCCGGTCCAGCCACGAGGAGTAGCCGCCATAGATGCCCTGGCGCCCGCTGGGCAGGAACTCCGCATCCTTCACATGGAACATGCGGATGTGCTCGCGGTAGATGTCGATGTAGTCGAGGTAGTCGAGTTGCTGCAGCACGAAGTGGCTGGGGTCGAACAGGATCTTGCAGCGTTCGTGCTGACCGACCAGTTCATGAAAGCGCTCGAAGCTGGTGCCGTCGTGCAGGTCCTCGCTGGGATGGATCTCGTAGCACAGGTTCACGCCCTGCGCGTCGCAGGCGTCCAGGATGGGGCGCCAGCGGCGCGCCAGTTCCTCGAAGGCCGTCTCGATCAGGCCGGCCGGGCGTTGCGGGAACGGGAACAGGTAGGGCCAGGCAAACGAGCCCGAGAACGTGCCCATTTCGGTGAGCCCCATGCGGCGCGAGGCGCTGGCCGAATGCTTGAGTTGCTGCAGCGCCCAGGCAGTACGCGCCGCCGGATTGCCGCGCAGCGCCTCGGGAGCGAAGCTGTCGCACATGGCGTCATAGGCGGGGTGCACGGCGACAAGCTGGCCGAAGATGTGCGTGGTCAGCTCGCTGGCCACCAGGCCGTGCGAGGCCAGCATGCCGTTGACGTCGTCGCAGTAGGTCTGGCTTTGCGCGGCCGTGGCCACGTCGAACAGGCGCGAATCCCAGGCGGGAATCTGCAAGGCCCTGAAGCCCACGCCGGCGGCCCAGCGCGCAATGTCCTCCAGCGAATTGAAGGGGGCCTTGTCGTCGGCGAACTGGGCGAGGTGAAGGCTTGGGCCCTTGATGGTCTGCATGTGTTCTTCCTTGTTTTGAGCTATTGTTTGTCAATCGACAAAGAATAGTATCACGCAAACCCGGTCGTTCTTGGAAGACCTGGGCGCGCCGGCCCGGACTACACGCCGCTAAGATGCGGCAGCGACTTTTGAAGGAACAAGGAAGATGGCTGGAAGACCCCGGGAATTTGACCGCGATCAGGCGCTGGAGCGCGCCATGCTGGCGTTCTGGCAGCGCGGCTACGAGGGCACCTCCATGGCGGATCTGGTGCAGGCGCTGGGCATCGCCTCGGCGCGCATCTATGCGGCCTTTGGCAGCAAGCAGGCGCTGTTCCGCGAGGCGGTGCAGCGCTATGAGTCCGGCGCCGGCTGCTTCGCCGACCGGGCCCTGGCCGAGGAGGCCCGGGTGCGCGAAGCGATTGCGCGCATGCTCAGAGATGCCGCCACGACCTACACGGAACCTGGCCGGCCCCAGGGCTGCATGGTCGTCATGGCGGCAATCAATTTCGCGCAGGAAAACGAGGAGGTGGCGGCCTGGCTGGCCGGGCACCGCCGCCAGCGCACGCAATCCATCATCGACCGCCTGCGGCGCGCGCTGGCCGCGGGCGAGCTGCGCAGAGATTCGGATGTGCAGGCGCTGGGCGACTTCTATGCCACGCAGCTGCACGGCATCTCGGTGCAGGCGCGCGACGGCGTATCGCGCGAGCGGCTGCTGGCGGCCTGCGAGACGGCCATGGGAGTGCTGGACCAGGCCTTGGTCCCCGCCGTGCGCGCCTGAGCCGCGCTGAAGGTGAGCGCCCGCCAAGGCCTGGCCAACGCATTGGCCGTCGATGGCGGGGCCAGGCGTCTTACGGGTGGGGGTGGGCCGGAAACTGTTGAGCGGCGTCACATATGGCGTACCAGTTGGGCTTTTCCTGGACAAACTCGTGGAACAGATTGCCCAGCGGCAATTCGTCGTCAAAGCAATTGGCGGCCACGGGAAAGGTCTCAGCGCTTGAAGTCACTTCTCCCAGCGCCGTGCCGCAGCGCGAGCAAAAGCTGCGACTGTATTTGTAAGGAGCTTGCGGGTTGAACGTGGTGATGGAGGCAGCGCCAGACAGCAAAGTGAAGGCGTCGCGCCGGACGAAGACAAAGGTGCTGGCGCCTATCTTTCGGCAACGACTGCAATGGCAGGTCCCCATCATGGTGGGTGGACTGGTGAGCGTGAACGTCACCTCTCCACAGCAGCAGCTGCCTTTGAACATGGCTGGTCTTTCATCGTGAACGGAAACTGTATATTAATACAGTATCCGCAAAATCCGCCATGTTCTTTCAGCCTTGTCGTCCCGCGCCGCCAGCGGCGCTTACTTGAACAGCGCGCGCCCCGCCTGCACTGCCGGCCGCGCATCGACCTGGTGCGCCCAGCGCAGCAGATGCGGATAGGCCTTTGCATCGAGGAATTCCGCGGCGTTGTAGACGCGGCCCAGCGCCACCCCGGCATACCAGGGCCAGATCGCGATGTCGGCAATGGTGTATTCGCTGCCGCAGATGTATTCGTTGTCCTGCAGCTGGTTGTCGAGCACGCTCAGCTGGCGCTTGGTTTCCATGGTGAAGCGGTCGATCGCGTACTGGATCTTTTCGGGCGCGTAAACATAGAAATGCCCGAAGCCGCCGCCCAGATACGGCGCGCTGCCCATCTGCCAGAACAGCCACGACAGGCACTGCGCGCGCTGCGCGCCCGTCGGTATGAATTGTCCGAACTTCTCGGCCAGGTAGAGCAGGATCGCGCCCGATTCAAAGATGGGCAGCGCGGGCGTCTCGCTCTGGTCGACCAGGGCCGGGATCTTCGAGTTGGGGTTGATCGCGACAAAGCCACTGCCGAACTGCTCGCCCTGCATGATGTCGATGCGGTGGGCATCGTAGGCCGCGCCGGCAATTCCCAGGGCCGCGAGTTCCTCCAGCAAAATGGCCACCTTGACGCCGTTGGGCGTCTCCATGGAGTACAGCTGCAAGGGCTTGTCGCCGCGCTCCAGCGCCTTGGTGGTCTGCGCGCCGGCCGTGGGCCGGTTGATGCTGCCGAATCGGCCGCCCAGCGCGGGCGGTGGGGTCCAGACCTGTTCGGAGGGCTTGTGTTCCATGCGATGTTCCTTCAGTTGAGCGCATAGGATAGAACGGATGGCCGCGGCCTGCAGCGCTCAGACCAGCTTGCCCGGATTCATGATCTGGTTAGGGTCCAGCGACTGCTTGATGCGCATCATCAGATCGAACTCGACTTCCGACTTGTAGTGGCGCATCTCGTCGCGCCGCAGCTGGCCCACGCCGTGCTCGGCGCTGATCGAGCCATTGGCGGCCGCGACCAGGTCATGCACGATTCGATTGAACTGCGCCGTGGCGTCGGCCAGCGCCTGGGGCGGGGTGTCCAGCGGCAGCAACACGTTGTAGTGCAGGTTGCCATCGCCCAGATGGCCGAAGTTGATGATGCGCACCTGGGGCTGGGCCGCGCGCAAGGCGGCGTCGGCTTGCTGCACGAAGGCCGCAATCGCCGAGATAGGCAGCGCAATGTCATGCTTGATTGCCTTGCCCGCGCGCATCTGCGCCTGCGAGATGCCTTCGCGGATTTTCCAGAAGGCCTGGGTCTGGGCGCCGCTGACGCTCAGCGTCACGTCCTGCACGCAGCCGTCTTCAAGCGCGCTTTCAAGGCTGGTCTCAAGCAGCGTCGCCAGGCCTGTGCCCTGGGTGTCGGCCAGCTCGATCAGCGCGTGGAACGCGTGTGTGCCCGCCAGCGGCGCGCGCGCGCCGTCCACATGTTCCAGGATCAGCGCCAGCGACGGCGCCGAGATCATCTCGAAGGCCACGAGCCGCTCGCCGCAATGCGCGCGCAACTGCGCCAACAAGGCCACCAGCGCCTCGATATCGCGCGCGCCCACCCAGGCCGTGGCACGCGCCACGGGACGCGGCGAGAGCTTGAGCACGGCGGCGGTGATCACGCCCAGCGTGCCTTCCGAGCCTATGAACAGATCGCGCAGGTCATAGCCGGTGTTGTCCTTGCGCAGCGCGCGCAGCCCATGCCAGACGCGGCCGTCGGGCAGCACGACTTCCAGGCCCAGGCACAGCTCGCGCGCGTTGCCGTAGCGCAGCACGTCGCTGCCGCCGGCATTGGTCGCGAGATTGCCGCCAATGGTGCAGCTGCCTTCGGAGCCCAGGCTCAGCGGGAAAAAGCGATCGATCTCCTGCGCTGCTGCCTGGATATGGGCCAGCAGCGCGCCGGCCTCGCAGGTGAGCGTATTGTTCAGCGGGTCCGTGGCGCGGATGGCATTCATGCGCACCATGCTCAGCAGCACCTGGGCGCCGCTGGCGTCGGGCGTGGCGCCGCCGCTCATGCCGGTGTTGCCGCCCTGGGTCACGACCGGGGTATGCGTCTCGTGGCAGATGCACATCACGGCCGCGGTCTGGGCGGTGTTTGCCGGGCGCACCACGATGCTGCTGCGGCCGCTCCACTTCCCGAGCCAGTCGCTTTCATAGGGGGCCTTGGCTTCGCTGTCGACCACCAGGCCGGCGTCTCCGACGGCGGCATGCAGGCGCCGCAGCAGTTGGGGGTGCAGATTGCTCATGGCGCTCACCAGCCCAGCTGGATACGGCCCAGCGCCATGGCGACCGCGGCCTGCGTCGGCTCGACCACGGGCAGCCCCACAGCATCTTCCAGCGGCGCGCGAAACGCGGCCATGCCGGCGCAGCCCATCAGCAGCACATTCGCGCCCTGTTCGTCGCGCAGCCGCAGACCCGCGGCCACCATGGCGGCCAGCGTCGCGTCATGGTCGGCCAGCGCCGTCACGCCGCGGCCTATCGCCACTTCGCCGGCCACGCGCTGGGTGATGCCCATGGCGCCCCAGTTGCGCCAGTGGCGCGCAATCGAGCCCTGCAATATGGCAATCACGCCAAAGCGCTGGCCCAGCGTCAGCGCGGTGAGCGCGCCGCATTCGCTGATGCCCAGCGCCAGCGTGCGCGGCATCTCGCGCAGCATGTGCAGACCCGGGTCGCTGAAGCAGGCGGTGACGAAACCCGCTGCGCGCTCCTGGTGTTCCTGCGCAAAGCGCAGCACCGAGAGCGCCGCGCGGTCCACATCCTGCTGGGTCTGCACGCCCGGCGGGCCGTCGGCCAGCGTCACGCATTCGATGCGTGGTCCGCCGGGGCGGCGCAACGCCTCAATGGCGCTGTCCATGCCGGCGGTGACGGCCTGGCTGCTGTTGGGATTGATGACGTAAAGCGTGTCGCGCATGGGCGGCCTTGTGCAAGCGTGGAGAAACTGTTGCGAGTGTAGAAGCGGCAAGCCACTTGAACACTTGCCAATTCATGCGTCATCATTAACACCTTGTTATCCACCAGCGCATTTCCCCATGGCATTCAATCTCCGCCAGATCGAAGTTTTCCGCGCCGTGATGATCACCGGCTCGATACGCGGCGCGGCGCAACTGCTGTTTGTCTCGCAGCCCGCGGTCAGCCGGCTGCTGTCGCATACCGAGGCGCGCGTGGGCTTTCCGCTGTTCGAACGCATTCGCGGACGGCTGTTTGCCACGCCCGAGGCCAAGAAGCTGTTCCATGAAGTCGAGCTGGTCTACGCCGGCGTCAAGCGCGTGAACGAGCTGGCGCGCGAACTCAGCGAACACCAGGAGGGCATCTTGAATCTCGTCGCCAGCCCCAGCGTGGGCCAGGCGCTGATTCCGCTGGCCATGGCCGAGTTCCGCCACAGCAACCCGCAGGTCAAGCTGACCTTCCAGTACCTGGGCCATGCGCCGCTGACGGAGCGCCTGCTCAACCGCCAGGCCGATCTGGCGCTGACGATTCTCCCCGTCAACCACCCCAATCTCGAGATGGAGGAGCTGGGCAGCGGGCGCCTGGTCTGCATCTGCCCCTACAACCACCCCCTGGCCCGCCGCGCCACGCTCACCGTGGCCGATCTGCTGCCGTTTCCGCTGATTGCCTACGACCGCGAATCGCCGTTTGGCGCCATGGTGCATGCGCTGTTTGCAGCCGAGGGCGAAAGCGTGCGCGCGGCGATCGAGGCCGGCTCGCCGCAGAACGCCTGTGCGCTGGTGCAGGCCGGCGCGGGCATTGCGCTGGTCGACGAGTTCTCGGCCAACAGCTGGACCGCCAGCAAGTTCGTGGTGCGCCCGGTGCTCAACGCGCCGGTGCTCAAGGCCACGCTGGTAAGGCTGCGCACCGAGCCGATGTCGCAGCCCGCCCAGGCGTTTGTCGAGGTGCTGCAGCGCGTGATGGAGCGCGAGGGCTTCCGGGTTTCTGCCCACGACCATTAACAGCATGTTAATGACGACGGTCAAAGTGTCACGCGACATGCGTGGCAGCGCTCGGAATAATGGCTGCAACTTCAACGCATCCAAGGCCGTTCCCCATGCTTTGTTCCCGCCTTCACAGCGCGCGTTCCGCGGCTGCTTCTTCCTCCGCTGAAACCACAGCCTGCCATCGCGAGGTGGCGGCATGAAGCTCGGACTTGAAGGCCGCCACGCATTGGTCTGCGCATCCAGCCGAGGCCTGGGCCGGGCCTGCGCCGAATCCCTGGCCGCAGAAGGCGTGGGCCTCACGCTGCTGGCACGCGGCCGCGAAACCCTGGAAGAAACCGCTGAACATATCCGCCGCAGCTACGGCGTGACCGTGCATGCGGTGGTGGCCGACATCACCACGCCCGAGGGCCGCGCCGCGGCGCTGGCCGCTCATCCCGCGCCCGACATCCTGGTGAACAACGCCGGCGGCCCCAAGCCCGGCCACTTCGAGGACTGGGATCGCGACACCTGGATTGCCGCGCTCGACGCCAACATGCTCGCGCCCATAGAGATGATCCGCGCCACGTTGGGCGGCATGGTGCAGCGGCGCTTTGGCCGCATCGTCAACATCACCTCGTCGGCCGTGAAGGCGCCCATAGACATTTTGGGCCTGTCGAATGGCGCGCGTTCGGGCCTGACCGGCTTTGTCGCCGGCATCGCGCGCAAGAACGTGGCGCACAACGTGACCATCAACAACCTGCTGCCCGGCCCGTTCGAGACCGACCGCCTGCTCGAGACCGCGCGCCAGTGGGCCAAGGACAACGGCCAGCCCGAAGCCGAAGTGCTGGCGCAACGGCGCGCCGCCAACCCGGCCGGGCGCTTTGGCCAGCCCAAGGAGTTCGGCGATGCCTGCGCCTTCCTGTGCAGCGCCCAGGCCGGCTTCATCACGGCCCAGAACTTGCTGCTCGATGGCGGTTCCTACCCCGGCACTTTCTAGCCTGCACGCCATGACCCCTGATTCCTTCGACCTCACGATACGCAACGGCCGCATCAGCAATGCCGACCGCAGCTTCCATGCCGACATAGGCGTGCGCGACGGGGTGATCGTCGCCATCGCCCCCGACCTGCCGCCCGGCGCCCAGGACATCGATGCCGCCGGCCGCTGGGTGTTGCCAGGCGGCATAGACAGCCACTGCCATATCGAGCAGCTCTCGGGCATGGGCGTGATGTGCGCCGACGATTTCTATTCGGGCACGGTTTCGGCGGCGTTTGGCGGCACGACCACCATCTTGTCGTTTGCCGCCCAGCACCGCAACGACTCCATCCCCGAAGTGGTGCAGGCCTACGCCCAACTGGCGCGCGAGAAGGCGGTGATCGACTACGGCTTTCACCTGATTCTCACCAACCCCGACGAGACCGCGCTGCGCGAGCACCTGCCCCAGGTGATAAAGGACGGCATCACCTCGCTCAAGGTCTACATGACCTACGACAAGCTCAAGCTAGACGACTACCAGCTGCTTGAAGTGATGGCCGTGGCCGGCGAGCAGGGCGCGCTGATCATGATGCACGCCGAGAACCACGACATGATCCGCTGGATCGCCCACCGCCTGCTTGAACGCGGCCATGTCGCGCCCAAGTTCCATGCGGTGGCGCATGACAGGCTGGCCGAGTCCGAGGCCACGCACCGCGCGATTGCCTTGGCGCGCCTGGCCGATGTGCCGGTGCTGATCGTGCACGTGGCCGGCCGCGAGACCGTGGAAGTGATCCGCCAGGCGCGCCAGCTGGGCGCTGCGGTCTACGCCGAAAGCTGCCCGCAGTACCTGTTTCTCGAAGCCGACGACGCCGACCTGCCGGGCGTCGAAGGCGCGAAGTTCTGCTGCAGCCCGCCGCCGCGCGATGCGGATTCGCAGCAAGCGGTCTGGGACGGCCTGAAGGACGGGACGCTGGGCGTCTATTCGTCGGATCACGCGCCCTACCGCTTTGACGCCTCGGGCAAGCTGCCCAGGGGCGAGGCCACCACCTTCAAGGAAATGGCCAACGGCGTGCCGGGCATAGAGTTGCGCCTGCCGCTGCTGTTCTCCGAAGGCGTGATGCAGGGCCGCATCAGCATAGAGGAATTCGTCGCCCTCACCGCCACCAACCATGCGCGCATGTACGGCCTGGCGCCGCGCAAGGGGGCGATTGCCGTGGGTGCCGATGCCGACATCGTGCTGTGGAACCCCGAGCGCAGCGTGGCAATCGATGCCGCAATGCTGCACGACAACGTGGGCTACACGCCCTATGAAGGCCGCGTGCTCCAGGGCTGGCCCGAGATGGTGTTCAGCCGCGGCCGCTGCGTGGTGCGCGATAACACCTTGCAGGTGGAACGCGGCACGGGTGAGTACATCGCGCGCGGCCGGCCCGATCCGCTGGCC
>JBBKVU010000116.1:0-2921 GCA_037968595.1 Comamonas sp. | reverse complement strand
ATACCGGCGACCTGGCGCGCATTCGGTGATTCCATAGCCATTGTGCAGAGGCAGGTCGAAGGCGGCCTCGACCGCCGTCTTCAAAGAGGCATCGAGCGGCGCCCCGGCGACACCGATGGAGCGCAGGGCGGGACACACCACAGATCCGGAAGAGGCTTCCAGCAGACGCTGGTACATCGTGGGCACCCCTTGCAGGCGGGTGATGCCACGCGCCTTCAACGCGGAAAGGGTCGCGGCCGCATCGAACCGCGCTACCAAGTCCAGAGAGGCGCCGAACATCAGCGTTCCGAGCAGCACGGAGGAGAAGCCGACGATGTGGGACATCGGCAGTACGCCGTAGATGCGGTCGTCCGATCGTACGTCTCGCAGCATGCCGCCGATCGCCGCCGTGAACAGGATGCTGTGATGGCTCAACATCACACCCTTGGGCGCACCGGTTGTGCCCGAGGTATAAATCAGCGCGCCAACCTGCTGCGTGCCTGCACTGCACACCGGTTCGACACTGGCATTGACATCAAGCGGCCCGACGCTCAGCGTGCCGATCGACGGCAGGTCCAGCTCTGAGGCGCCGCATCGCGCTGCATGCGCTGCCGCCTCGACCGAGATTTCGCTGGTGAACAGCTGCAGGCGTACACCGCTATGGATACGAATCGCATCGACCTCGCGGGCGCTGAGTCGTGCATTGACCACCAAGGGCCAGGCGTCGATGTCGCCGATTGAGAGGATCAAAACGGCCAGAGCAATGCTGTTCTCGCCGACCACCATGACGCGATCACCCGCGCGCACGCCGTGCAATTTCAGCCATTCACCGCCAGCGCGGATGGCCTCGGCGAGCTGTCCATAGGTCAGTGTCCGGTCGCCTTCGAACAGGGCGGGAGCATCGGGCTCTCGATCTACCCACGGTCGAACCACGTGCGACATCCGCAATGGCAAGGATTGGATCCGATCGGCCAGCGCTGGGGGAAAGACATGCATACCCGCATCTCCTAGGTTTATATTTCGAACTGACCCAGGGAACGGTACGTTTGAAATCTGAACCCGTCAAGAGTAGATTCGCGCTATGAAATGGAATGATCTGAATCAAGAGCGCTGCTCGGTTGCACGCACCGTCTCTGTCATCGGAGACCGGTGGACACTGCTCGTCCTGCGTGACTGCTTCCTCGGCGTGCGGCGCTTCGAGGACTTCCAACAAGGGCTGCATATCTCGCGGCCGATGCTGGGAGACCGGCTTCGCAAGCTGGTCGAAGCCGGCGTCTTGAAGAAGGTGGCCTACCAGGATGCCCCGCCCCGCCATGAATACCGCTTGACACCGATGGGGATGGACCTGCACCCCATATTGATGGCGGTCGTCCACTGGGGTGACGTCCACATGGCCGGTAAGTCCGGGCGCCCTCTCCTGCACACGCATACCGGCTGCGGGCACCATTTCCACCCCGTTACGGTCTGCTCCGAATGCCTCGCGCCGGTCAAGGCGAAGGACGTCACGGTGGAGCGAGGTCCAGGCGCCTGAAGTGTCCGCAGCGACGCTGGCGGTGAGCCGTTCCTGAGCTGGCCCCTTGAATGACAGGACAGGGTCTATCGCTTATCTTCGAAGATAGGAGTGGGACTGAGAGTACGACTAGGAATACGGATACCGTCGAGGTGATCATGAGGGACCAGCGCCGCAGGCGCTGGTCCCTCGCAGAGAAGGCCGCGCTGGTTCGCCGAAGCTACGAACCTGGTATGAGCGTGTCGCTGGTTGCACGTCAGGAAGGCGTTGCCGCCAGCTTGTTGTTCCAGTGGCGCAAGCTGGAACGCCAGGGAGCGTTGACTGCGGTTTCCGCTGGCGAGGCTGTGGTGCCTGCCTCCGAGCTTGCTGCCGCACGTGCCGAGATTGCGAAGCTGCAGCGCGTGCTTGGCAAGAAGACGCTGGAGAACGAAATCCTCAAGGAAGCCGTGGAGTACGCCGCCGAAAAAAAGTGGATTGCGCGCTCGCCCTTGCTGGACGGGGACGGCCAGTGAAGGTTGTCTGCCAGGCCCTCGGGTTGGCGCGCTCGAATGTTCATCGCCTGTTGACCCGCTCAGACAACTGGATCGATGCCCGCACGCAAAGACCGGCGGATGTCAGCGATGCCACGCTGCTCGACGAGATCAAGGCGCAGATCACCGAGTTGCCGACCTACGGCTACCGACGCGCCTGCGCACTGGTGAACCGGCATCGAGCCAACACCGGCGCTGCGCGCGTGAACGCCAAGCGCGTCTACCGCGTGATGGCGGGCCACACGTTGCTTTTGCCAAAGGCACCGCGACGGCGCCAGTCCAGCCGGCCTCACGATGGGAAAGTGGCGGTCGCGCACAGCGATGTGCGCTGGTGCTCGGACGGCTTCGAAATCAAGTGCGACTCGGGGCAGACCGTGACGGCAACCTTCACCAAAGATTGCTGCGACCGCGAGATCCTGGCCTTCCGGGCATGGGAGGGCAAGGGGCTGCCGGGCGAGCCGGTACGTGAGATGCTCATCGAAGCTGTGGAGAAGCGCTTCGGCGACATTGATGGCATCCCCGAAACTCACACCTTGGAGTTCCTCTCGGACAACGGAGGCGCTTACATCGCGGCCGAGACCCGGCAGATCGCTCGACAACTGGGCCTCAAGCCGGTGAACACGCCTGTGTGCAGCCCGCAGAGCAACGGCATGGCCGAGAGCTTCGTCAACACCTTCAAGCGCGACTACGTCAGCCGCATGGACCTCGCCAACGCGAGTACGGTGATGGCGCAGATGGCTGCAGCCTTCGAGCACTTCAATGAGGTGCACCCGCACTCGGCATTGAAGATGAAATCACCCAGGGAGTTCAGGCAGCATCGCGCTGCTCAACAGCGTCTTGCTCAGATCGAGCAGGCGCTACATTGCGAATAGCCCGTGTCCTGAAATACGGGGGCAAGATCA
>JBBKVU010000115.1:0-9365 GCA_037968595.1 Comamonas sp. | reverse complement strand
GCCGCCGGCGGCAGCGCAGGCGCCGGCGCGTGGGAGGCGCGGTCCACGGCGGCCGCAGCATTTCTGTCCACCGGCATCAGCTGCACATCCTTGGGCACGTCAATCAGCACCGGCCCGGGCCGGCCCGACGACGCCATGGCCATGGCCTTGCGTATCACCTCGGGAATCTCCTGGGCGACGCGCGGCTGGTGGTTCCACTTGGTCACCGGGCGCGACAGGCCCAGCGCGTCACACTCCTGGAAGGCATTGGTACCTATCGAGTGGCTGGCCACCTGGCCGCTGATGCACAGCACGGGAATGGAGTCGCTCATCGCGTCCAGCAGGCCAGTGATGGTGTTGGCCACGCCCGGCCCGGAAGTGACCAGCACCACGCCCACCCGCCCGGTGCTGCGCGCATAGCCTTCGGCCGCATGCATGGCCGCCTGCTCATGGCGCACCAGGATATGGCGCAGCCGCGGCTCGCCATGCAGCGCGTCGTACAGCGGCAAGGCCGCGCCTCCGGGGTAGCCGAATAGGGTGTCCACACCGCATTCGATCAGCGTGTCGAGCAGCGCCGCCGCTCCGTTGTAGACCCGGGGTGGCGTGGCCGGCGAAAGATCGGTGGAAGAAAGCAGTTTCATGCCTGTATTTTTCTGCTTTCCAGGCAAAATAGGCTTCTTATTTTTGTCAATATCAACTCTCTTAATGAAGATCAATCGGTCAAATTCGACTTCTTCCGAAGAATCATCGGATCACGTTGATCTCGCCATACTGCGCGTGCTGCAGGAAGACTCGCGCAAGACCCTGCAGGAGATAGGCGCGCTGGTCGGCCTGTCGGCCACCAGCTGCTGGACGCGCATCAAGAAGCTGGAAAGCCAGGGCGTGATCAAGCGCTACACCGTCGATCTCGATCCGGCAAAGCTGGGCTACCACGATGTCGTCATCGTGCAGCTGACGCTCGAGAGCCATACCGACGAAACGCTGTATGAGTTCGGACGCGTGCTGGCCACCATTCCCGAAGTCCAGGAGGCGTATCTGGTGTCGGGAGACTACGACTATTACATCCGCATTGCCGTGCGCGACACGCGCGACTACGAGCGGCTGCTGCGCGAGAAGCTCTACAAGATCCCCGGAATCCGCCACAGCAAGTCAAGCTTCGTGCTGCGCGTGCTCAAGGAAGCCACGGTGCCGCTGGGCGGCTAGCATGGCGGGAGTGACGGCCCGCGCCTGGAGTCTGCTTGCCTGGCCGTCTGTATATCGTTGCAGGCTCCCGAACAAGGCGGCGCCGCGAGGAAAGGCACAGACACCGCAGCGGGCCGCGAACACCGGTTGTCGATAAAAATTCTCCTTTTCCCGAACGATGTCGCCTTTCACTGAATATCTCCATTGCTGGTCACTGCTCGTGGATGGCAGGCCCATCGAGACACCCGGAGCGGCGCTGCTGCCGGTGATCTGGCGTGACACACCCGCCATGCTGAAGATATCGACGTCGCCGGAAGAGACGCGCGGCTATGACCTGCTTGAATGGTGGGATGGAAACGGCGCTTGCAAGGTTTTTGCGCGCTCGGGGACGGCTCTGCTGATGGAGCGGGCCAGCGCAGCGAGAAGCCTGACACAACTCAGTCGCATCGGTCACGATGAACAGGCATGCGCCATCCTTTGCGACACAGTGGCCAAACTGCACCAGGCGCATCAAGCCCCGCCCCCCACCCTCGTTCCGCTCCGCGACTGGTTTGCCGCATTGCATTCCACGCAGCACGTCAATCTGCTGGCAGCGCGCAATGCAATGCAGGAGCTGTTGGCCCAGCCGCGCGACGTCGGGTGTCTGCATGGCGATATCCATCATCAGAATGTCCTCGACTTCGGCGAGCGCGGCTGGCTTGCCATCGATCCCAAAGGACTGATGGGAGAACGCACATTCGACTATGCAAATCTGTTTTGCAATCCGGACCTAGAAATCGCCGCCAACCCGGACATTTTCCAGTCACGTGTGCGTTTTGTTGCAGCGTACGCAAAGCTCGACAGGCAACGACTTCTGCAGTGGATTCTGGCGTGGTCCGGCCTGTCGGCGGCCTGGCATTTAGAAGATGGCAGCTCGCCAGACATTGCGCTGCGGATTGCAAGAATGGCTGGCGCGGCGCTGGGTGATTAGCCAGCGCTGTCTCGCGCTTTTTGGCCCGCCGCCATGACGGGGCTTGGCAGTACCGCACGCGCGCGCTCGCGCAGGCAGGAAATGCAAGCAATGAAATCGCCGGGCCGCGGCGCCGCGACGAACGCTGGTTATTTCGACAGTATCTGCGCTTGCTGCGTTGCCCTCCAACGCTCGCATCTGGGCGCGCTGCCGATAGACCGGGTTCGTCCACCTGGCTGTGAGCAATCCACTCCCGTCTGAGCGTGGGGCCCTATGGGCAGCAATGCCGGCAGGCGATTGGCTCTACAGCCTCGCGCGGCTCGCCAGATGACACGCATATAGGTTCCTCTGCATCATTGACTGGTATACCAAATGTATTTAAAGTATCCCAAAAGTCAATGAGTTTTCATGACGCAGGTGGGCAGCGCGAGGGATGGAACCTTGCACTGCCAAGTTTTGATCCGCTTTGGCGCTTGCCACAGCATTTGGCCCACGGGGCCGGGAGGAGTTGCAGCATGTTGGATGAAAAAGCCCTGAACCTACTGTTTCTAGAGGCGCGTTCACACAATGGATTTCTGGATAGGCCGGTCGACGCAGCGACACTGATGGCTTTGTATGAGTTGTTGAAGATGGGCCCCACCAGCGCCAACTGCAACCCGCTGCGCATCGTCTTCCTGAGCACGCCGCAAGCCAAGGCACGCCTGCTGCCGGCATTGAGCCCGGGCAATGTGGACAAGGTATTGTCCGCCCCTGTCGTAGCGGTACTGGCACACGATATCCACTTCTACCGCCGCGCCGAGCAGCTGTTCCCGCACCGCCCGGCGATGTATGACAGCTTTGCCGCCGATGCCCAGCTGGCCGAGGCCACCGCGTTTCGCAACGGGACCTTGCAGGGAGCGTATCTGATGATGGCGGCGCGCTCGCTCGGACTCGACTGCGGCCCGATGTCCGGTTTCGATGAAGCGATGGTGAATGAGCTGTTTTTCCCGGATGGCGATGTGCGGGTGAACTTCCTGTGCAATCTCGGCTATGGCGATGCCAGCAAGGTGTTTCCAAGACTGCCACGGCTGGCATTTTCAGACGCCTGCTCGATCCAGTGAAGACAACCGGGCCTCGACGAGAGGTCCTGAGGAACGCCTGGGCCTGCCGCTCCCAGGCCGATGCATCAATGGCAACAGCCTCAGCCCGCGCCGCTGCGGCGCCGGGTTCTAGCCATAGCGCTTCGCGGGCGGCGCCCCTCCGGCAACCGGGCCTTGCACCCTGACACTCCCCCCGCATAAAGGACACATATGAAAAAAGCCGCCAGCCCCAAGGCTGGCGGCTGCGCGCAGCTTCCGATCAGCGTCGGCCCGCGGGCGCGCCTGTCAGAAAAGGTGGCGAATGCCCAACTCGGTGCCGCTCGTATTGCGACCCGGGGCATTGAGACCGGCGCCGCTCAGGCCTTCGTTGCCTACGACCACGTTGGACAGGCCATGGTTGGTCACACGGGCGTGGGTGGCGTACAGCTGGGTGCGCTTGGACAGGTTGTAGCCATAGCCGAGCGCGAGCTTGCGGAAGTCATTGGCGCTGTTCTTGCGGTCGTAGCGGCTGTATGAAGCGCGCAGTTCACCGGGGCCGAAGTAAACGGTGGCGCCAATCAGCCAGGCGGTTTGCTTGATTTCCGCTCGGGTGCCGGCCTTGGATGTCTCCTGCGCCCACTGGAACAGGGGCTTGACCATGCCGACGGTGTAGGACACCCCCAGATTGTGGGCCGTCACGTCGCCTTGCGCGGGCGCAATACCGGTATCGAGTTTGCCGGAGGCAAAGGCCACGTTCAGCGGGCCGTTGGCATAGCCAGCGCGGAAACCAAAATAGTTGCCGGCCTTTGTGGCGGGGGCGGCGTTGCCAGCATTCTCGCCAAAGGCGTACTGGACCTGGCCATAGAAACCACCGAGGTTGCGCGGCAGTACATAGCCCAGCGCGTTGTTGTTGCGCCGGGCGAGACCGAGCATGGAGTCCATCTGGGCGGCGCCGATTCCGTCAAACGGATCGAACAAGGCGCTGTTCCAGAACGTCGGAGCGTGATCGCGGCCCAGACGGATTTCACCGAATGCGCCCGCCAGGCTGAGCGTGGAGCGGCGCTGGAAACTCAGGCCCCCGCCCGGCGCAGCGCCCGCACCGCTGTCGGGGTGCAGTTGCGCCTCCAGATGAAAGCCGGCGGACAGGCCGCCCCCCAGATCCTCCGTGCCACGCAAGCCAAAACGGCTCTTGCTCTGGCCGCTGTTGGTCAGCCCGACGACATGGCCCTCGGAACCAGACAGGCGGGCGACGCCAACGTCCAGCAGACCAAACACTGTCACGGAAGACTGGGCCGTCGCAGCGCCTGAAGCGGCCAGCACGGCCAAGGCAAGGAGTTTATTTTTCATTTCGTGATTTTTTAAGAAGTTGATCTTGGTACACAAAGCGCACACAAAATATACCAAACAATTTCATGAAATCCAATGTTTCCTTGGCCTCGCCCGCGGAGGCTGTCAGACGGTTCCGGCGTGTGGCGAGGAAATCTTGCCGGCATTCTCCTCTGCAGCCAGGCAGTGGCGCACCTCACGACTCCCCCCCGCGGGCGCTCGCTGCGCGGAGCGGCGATGCGAACCCCCAGCTGCGTGCTGCATTCGTCCTGGGAAAAACACCTAGGCGACCGAAGCCAATCCGCGAATGTTTTTGGTATTTTTTATGTATATTCGGTATACCAGTATTTGGAATCGAATATTGGACCACCACCGTTCAATGCTGAAAGGAACAGAGATGTTTCATCGAGTCGCAGGTCTTGCCTTTGCCATGCTGTCTCTGGGGGCTGCCGCCCAGTCATGGCCTCAACGTCCCGTCACCATCGTCGTGCCATATGGCGCGGGGGGAAACACGGACCTCATTGCCCGCATGACAGCAGCGCATCTGACCCAGACCCTCGGCCAGTCCGTGGTGGTGGAAAACCGTGTCGGCGCCGGCGGCCTGGTGGCCGCCAAGTCCGTGCTTGCAGCTCCGGCCGACGGCTACACGCTGTTCATGGGAACCGCATCCCAGCTGGTCACTTCGCCGCACATCAACACCAACATCACCTATGACGCACTCAAGGACTTTCAGCCCATCATCAACCTGGGGTCCAACGCCTTCGTCATCACCGTCAAATCCCAGTTGCCGGTCAAAACCCTGCCTGAATTCGTGACCTATGCGAAGCAGCAGGCGGGCAAGATCAACTACGGCAGCGGCGGCATGGGCGGCGTGACGCATCTGGCGTCTCATCTGTTCGCGCGCCGCGCCGATATCGACATGACCCATGTGCCCTACAAGGGCGCTGCCGCGGCCATGGCGGACCTGCTTGGCGGACAGATAGACATGTACGCGGCCAGCCCGTCGGAAATCATTTCCCACCTCAACAACGGGAAGATTCGACCGCTCGCCATCTCCAGCGCGCAACGGCTCAAGGAACTGCCCAATGTGCCGACGATTGCCGAGACCTTCCCGGGCCATGAAGTCCTGTCCTGGAACGGTCTGCTGGCAAAGACCGGAACGCCGCCGGAAATCCTTGACCGCGTCGCCAGCGAAGTGGCCGAGATGCAAAAGGACCCGGCGATCCAGAAGAAGCTGGTCGATGCGGGCATCACGCCGATGTACGTCGCTCGCGCTGCCTTCGGTGCGCAAATTCAGAAGGAATATGCGATGTGGGGTCCGGCGCTGAAGAACTCAGGCATCAGGATGAACTAGGCACAGGCATGGGCACCAGCGGCCTGCGCATAGCCCGCTTCCCGAAGCGGTCGCGCCGCAAAGCTGGTGTCCCGGCCAACGCCTGTTGAAGACAGAACCCCAGGGCGTTCACTCGCCCGCACACCCCGGGCCGTCGGCGCAGCCACGCTGCCATCCCACGACAGCCCTTAGATCACGTAGCTCCAAAGAAGGAAACAAAATGAACTGGATTGGTATTGCAGCCTATGAAGCTGCGGACAGCACACTGCGCAGCGGCTTGGTCGTCGACGGCAAGGTCTACGACGCCCAGGAAGCACTGGCCGCTGCCGGACAACAACTGCGCCTGCCGCAAGGCGGCCTCGCGGGATTGCTGGCCGAATGGCAGGAATCCAGCCCCGAGGTGCTCGCCGCCCTCGAGACTGCGGCGCAAGCCATTCAACAGGCGCGCATCCAGCTCTCCCCACAGAGCGGCGCGCTGGGCATTCCCTATCATCCCGGCCGGATTTTTGCGACCGCGTCCAACTTCTACGATCACGCCGCGGAGATGGGAACCAAGCTGGCCGCACGCAGCGAGAGCTCGCCCTACATTTTCATGAAGGCCGACAGCAGCGTCACACCGACTAAAAGCGCCGTCGTCATGCCGCCCAATACCGAACGGCTGGACTGGGAAGTGGAGCTCGCCGTCGTGATCGGCAAGGGAGGTCGCCATATTCCTGTCGAGCGCGCGCACGAACACATTGCCGGCTACACGATCATCAACGACATCAGCGCGCGCGACCTGAACCGGCGTACCGACTATCCCTTCTCGCACGACTGGTTTCGCGGCAAGAGCTTCGATACCTTTGCACCATTGGGCCCATGGTTTGTTCCGCGCGACTGCATTGGCGATCCGCAGAAGCTGCGCATGCGCCTGAGCGTGAATGGCGAGCTGATGCAGGACGCAACGGCCGAGGCCATGATCTTCAATATTGCCGAGCAGATCTCGTATCTGTCCGGCATTCTTACCCTGCGCGGCGGCGACCTGATTGCCACCGGCACACCAACGGGCGTGGGCATGGGCCGCGGAGTCTACCTTCGCCCCGGCGATGTGATGGTCGCGTCCATCGACCAGATCGGCACCATCGAGAACCATGTCGTTGCGCAAACGGCATCCACATAATCTGCTTGCTAGCGAAAGAGCGAAAGGACAACGATATGGAAAAGCTCAAGCCCAAGCGCCTGGGTCACATGGTGCTCATGGTGAGGGACATCCAGAAATCCTGCACCTTCTACACCGAGGTTCTGGGCCTGGAGGTTTCCGACTGGATAGGCGAGAACATGGTGTTTCTGCGCGCCGGCTCGGACCATCACGACCTGGCATTGGCGCAGCTGCCCGCCGATTCACCCGATCTGAACGACCTGCCGCGCTACTCGCGACCGGGCCTGGAGCACTTCTCCTACCTGATCGACAGTGAAGAGGAAATGGAACGCTCGGTGCGCGTGCTGCAGGCGCACAACATTGAAATCGTACGCGGCATAGGCAGGCACGGACCCGGCAACAACCTGTTCCTGGTCTTCAAGGATCCGGACGGCAACAACGTCGAGGTGTACTGCGAAATGACACAGATTCCCAAGGATGAGGGCCACCAAGCCCAGGTTTGGGAGCGCAACCTGGAATCGTTTGACCAGTACCGGCTGGAACGCTTTGTGGTGCCGCCACCGCCGCATCTGCTCGCGGCCAAAACGGGCAACAAGCAGTGACCATGGCAGGCACACGGCTGTAAGGCCCGCAAAGGGCCGACCGTGGGCCTGCTCCGGGGCAATTTCCACGCGCTGCGGCAATGGGGAGTCAGGTCGTCCAGCGCTCAATTCCCGCAACACCATAACCAAGATTCGCCTGCGGCCCAGCGCCGCAGGCTTTTGAACGTTCCAGGCAGCGTGGCAGCAGCTTCATTGGCACAGCGGCCGTCGCTGCAAATTCTCCTTGCCGTTCCCGGACCTGGACTGCCGGCTGGATGGTGTCTGCACTCCCACATCGACCAGAACAACCGGCTTGCGCCGTCCGGCTCTGCCTGCCATCGCTGTGGCACATCGACCACCACAGCGCAAAGTCATCGCCGCGCATGCTGTCATGCAAAGGCTGGAAGACATGCCGCATCACATTAAAAAAGGACAGGGAAAAAGAGGTTGCAGCGGGCGCAGCAATGCGCCCGGCGCCGGGTGAGACGAAGCTAAGCCGCCGGGGGCAAGCTCCAGGCGCCGTGGCCTGTGCCCCCCGGCCATGAGGCCCTGGAATGTCTAGCGGCGGCAATCCCGCTTGCCGCGGCTGACACAAACCCAGACCCCGTGGTGCATGGAAGTGCGGGCTTGTATCAGCGGCTCTCGGCCTGCGTCTGGCCGAGCGCCGCGCTCACGCAGGCGTGAGGGCCCCTGAGGCCGGCAAGACCGGCGAGACCAATGGCTGTCCGGCAAAAAAAGCCGCCAGGTTTTCCATCAACGCATCGCGCTGCGCGAACTGCGCGGCCGGCGATCGGCCGGCGATATGGGGCGTCAAAAGAACATTGTCCAGGGCCTTCAGCGCCGCGGGCACTTGGGGCTCTGTTTCCAACACATCCAGTCCCGCACCGGCAATGGTCTTCAGCGTCAGCGCGGCAACCAGGTCTTCGGTATGCACGACCGAGCCTCGCGATACATTGATCAGGAAGCCCATGGGCCCCAAGGCCTGCAGCACGGCCGCGTTGATCAGATGGTGCGTCGACGGACCACCGGGACAGGCCGCGACCAGGAAGTCGCTTTGACGCGCCAGCTCGGTCACATCGGCAACCAGGCTGCCACATTCCGCCGATTGCTGGTGGCGATCGAAATAGCGAATCTGCATGTCGAACGCTGCCGCCCGCCTGGCAATGGCGCGCCCGACCCGGCCCATGCCAATGATGCCCAGGGTGCTGCCGCTCAAGGTCGGCCTGGCGGCACGTGAGCTGGTCCATGCGCCCTGTTTGACGGCCTGCGTCAGCGGGCCATAGCCCCGGCTGAGCGCCAGCATGAAGCCCAGCGCATGGTCGGCAACGGTGTCGCCATTGGTATCGGGCGCGTTGGCCACGGCGATACCTTTTTCCTGGGCCGCGGCCAGGGCTATGTTTTCATAGCCGACACCAAACGAGCAGACCAGCCGCAATGCCGGCAGCTCGGCCATGCAGGGGCCGGACAGTCCGGTCGTGCCATTGGTCACCACGGCGACCACCCCATGTCGCGCACCCTCGGCGATGGCGGCGGTATCGGGGCCGTCCGGATGGTAATGAAGGATGTAGCGCGCGCAAAGCGCGTCACGGGTTTCCTGTGGCAAGGGAATCAGTGCCAGAACATGCTGAGCCATAGCGGTGGTCCTGCGGAACTAGGCGGCGGCGATGGCTGCTGAAACCGGCTGCACTTCCTTGGTGGCACCTTTCCAGCCGGTCTCGGTAAGGTCGAAGACGATGCCGTCGGGCATGCGGTACTTGACCTCGTAGAAGACGTTCGGATCGCTCTCCTTGCGCCCCGTCAGATAGCTGCCGCCGGCGGC
>JBBKVU010000114.1:0-5215 GCA_037968595.1 Comamonas sp. | reverse complement strand
GGTGCGAACGCGGGCGCCAAGGCGCAGCGCGCGCGCGTTCCGCAATGGTTTGCCGCGGCCCTGCCGCTGCACCGGGCCACGGCCGAGCGGGCGATCAGCGACGGCTGGACCCAGGTGGGCCAGCTCACGCTGGAAGTGGACGACAGCTATGCGCGCGAGGCACTGTGGGGCAGCAGCGTGCGCATGGCCACGCTGGTGGTGGGCGCGGGCCTGGCCTGGGCGCTGTTCGTGGTGCTGCTGCTGCAGTGGTTTCGCAAGGTGCTGCAGCGCGAGATCGCCACCCAGGTGCAGGCCATCGACGCGGGCAATGGCGCGCAGGCCGCGCCCGCGCAGCGCTCCATCGTTGCCGAGCTGATGCCTGTGGTGCGCGCGATCGCGGACACGCGCGAGCGCGTGCAGGCGACATCGATGGAGCAGATCGCGCGCATCGAGTCGCTGGAGCTGGAAGTCAACCGCGATCCCGGAACGCAATTGCCCAACCGCAAGTATTTCGTCAACGAACTGCGCCGCGCGCTCAGCGGCGACGCCGGCCGGGTGGCGCATGGTTATGTGATGCTGTTTCGCCAATGGGATCTGCTGGCGCTCAACGCCCAGATGTCGCGTGCCAGCGCCGATGCCTGGCTGGCTTCGGTGGTCGAGCATGTGGGCCAGGTACTCAAGGAGCATGCCGAGGGCGGGCCGCAGCTGGCGCGGCTCAACGGATCGGACTTTGTAGTGCTGATGCCCGCCTTGGCCGGGCCGCAGGCGATGTCGCTGGTGCAGCAGATCCGCCAGGTGCTGCTGTCCATGCGGGTGCGGCTTGCGGGCGGGCAGTGGTGCCGCTGGAGCTTTGCGCTGACCGATTACTCGCCATCGAGTTCCGTCACCGGCGTGCTCTCGCGCCTGGACTACGGGCTGATGCGCGCCGAAAGCTCGGGCCAGGCCGAAGTCGAATACGTGGCCTACGGTGATGACGAAGTCGTCTCCAACATGGCGGGCGAAACGCTGTGGCGCCAGATGCTGATCGAGGCCCTTGAAGCGCCGGGCATGCTGTCGCTGGCCGTGCAGCCGCTGAGCTTGAATGGCGCCGATCGTTCGCTGGCGCGCAGCGAGGCTTCGCTGACCTTGAATGCGGCCTCGGGCGAGACCTTGAGTGGCTCGCTTTTCCTGCCGGTCGCGGTGCGCCTGGGGCTGTCGGCCGATTTCGATCTGCGCGCCGTGGTGCTGGGCCTGGCCTGGCTCGAGGAGCACGCCGATGCCGAACTGGTGGTGCGCATCTCCTTGCCCTCGCTGGCCCAGCCCGACTTTCTGGCGCGCCTGCGCGAAGTGCTGCAGACCGCGGCGCGCCTGCAGCGCCTGTGCCTGGAACTCGATGCCCATGGCCTGGTGGCCTATCCGCAGGAAGTCGCCGAGTTCTGCGGCGCGATGGCGCTGGCCGGCGCCGGCGTGGGCCTGCGCCGCCTCGACCAGCAGCCCATGGCGCTGCCGCATCTGCACACCCTGGCGCTGCGCTATGTGAAGCTGGGAGGCGACTTCGCCGAACAGTCCTGGCACAGCCCGGGCGCGCTGCACCTGCTGCAGGCCATGCTGCACACGGCTGCGACGCTGGGAATTCAGGTGGTGGTGACCGACGCCGTCAACGGCGAGACCTTGCACATGCTGCAGGCGCACGGCGTGCTGACGCCGGCCATTTGATTGCTGCGTCAAAAAAGTGCGGGGTTTCTCTGAAGCCCCGATTTATGCTGCTATACTTGCGGCTTCAACGACAGGCGCGTAGCTCAGCTGGTTAGAGCACCACCTTGACATGGTGGGGGTCGTTGGTTCGAGTCCAATCGCGCCTACCAAGTTTTCCTTCTGAAAGTAACCAGCCTTCAGAGTTTCGGGAAAGACTTGGGGAACCTAGAGTTCTTCAGATCAAGCCGCTCCATGCCGAGCGGCTTTTTCAATTCCGGGCCGGGTTTTCTTCGCCGGAGATGCAGCTACCATCGGTTCAGCCCTGTGGGCATGTCCTGTATTCCCTACCTGCGAAAGAACCCCATGCAATTTGCCCTTGTTGCCCATGACTTCCAGGATGACGGCGCGCTCGAGCGCCGCCTTGCCTGCCGTGAAGCCCATCTGCAGCGTACGCGCGCGCTGGCCGCCCAGGGCGGCTTTCTCAGCGGCGGCGCCATCCTGGATGCAAGCGGCAAGATGGTGGGCTCGAACGCCCATTTCTCCTTCCCCGATCGCGCGGCCTTCGATGCCTGGCTGGAGGCCGAGCCCTACATCGTCGGTCGCGTCTGGGAAAAGATCGAAATCAGCGAAGTCCGGCTGTTCAATCCCGCGGCCTGATCGGTCTGCTGGGCGCGCCGCCGAGCGCGCGCCCCGGCCGGCGCCGCCTCACTGCATGGTCTGGGCGCTGCCTGGCTCCGACAGCAGCAGCGCGCCAACGATCAGCGCCTGCATGCCGCGGGTGAACTCCAGCTCCATCTCGGCTTCTTCGGCAGCCCGGTCGGCATCGACCACGGGCTCCTGCGCCGCCACCGAATACAGGGTGTCCGCGGCGGCAAAGCAGTGGAATGCCACCGTGGCCAGCAGCCATTGCGCACGCTGCTGCGCAATGCCGTAGGCCTGGGCAATGTGGCGCTGGTGCGCATGGATTTTCTCGAGCACCGCGTCCGAGGCCGCCATCCTGCGCAACACATAGGGCGTCACACCCGGGTGGTCCTTGACGAATCCCTGCACCGAGGCGCTGAACAGCGTCAGATATTCCCTCAGCTGCGAAGGCTCATGGCCCAGGGCCTGGGGGATCTGCCAGCGCGCGATGATCTCGTCGGCCACCAACTGCTTGAGCGCCTCCAGGCTGGCCACATGCTTGTAAAGCGCCATATGGCTCACGCCCAGCGCCGCGGCCAGGCCGACAAACGTGATGTTGCGCAGGCCCATGGCAATGCCTGCATCGGCTATGCGCGCGTGGGTGATCGAGGGCGGGCGGCCGCGTCCGCGTGCGGGAGAGGGGGATGTTGTTTCCATGTTCATTTCGTGGGGTACACCTGCAGCATCTTAATTAGTTTAGTATCATGCAACTAATTACGATTCTCATTTACGCATTGTGTTTTCGCTGTTCCTTCATCGCTTGCAATTCTGCGCGGTATCCGCTTCCGTGCACCTTTCGATCGCGCGCCTGCGCTCAGCCACCGCGGGCCTGGTGGTTCCATGAGCGCGCGTGACGGCGCCGCGGCGCAATCCAAGGAGACCGGCCCCATTGCCCGCGTGCTGCAGCCCATCCGCGGCCGGCTGATTGCCGCGTCGCTGCTGTCGGCGCTGGGTGCGGCGCTGACGCTGGTGCCACTGGCCGGCATGGCGCATGTCGCCGGCCTGGCGCTGGGCGCGGACCGCACCTGGGCCGACATGCTGTGGCCTATGCTGGGCTTGAGCGTGGTCTGTCTGCTTGCGGGCATGGCCTTGATCTCGGCCGGCGAGCTGGTCGCGCATCTGGCCGACAACCATCTGACCCACGCGCTGCGCCAGACGGCAGTGCAGCGGCTGGCGCAATTGCCGCTGGGCTGGTTCACCGAGCGCGCGTCCGGTGAAGTCAAGCAGGCAATGCAGGACGACATAGCCACGCTGCACGAGCTGACCGCGCATTTCTTCACCACGGCGGGACGCGCCGCCGGCGCGGTGCTGGCCGGCGCCCTCTATCTGCTGGCCATGGACTGGCGCCTGGCCGTCGTGGCGCTGCTGCCGTTTCCCGCGTTCTTCGCGTTCTTCGGCCGCGCCGTGAAGCGCAGCGCGGCCAACATGGGCGAACTCGCGACCGGCATGGGCCGCATCAACAATGCGGTGGTCGAGTTCACGGGCGGCATGCCGGTGCTCAAGGCCTTTGGCGCGAGCGGCAAGGCCCATGGCGCCTACCGCGAGGCCGTCGATTCCTTTGCGCGCCTGTTCACCGATTTCACGCGCCCGCTGGTGGGCGCCATGGCCAATGCCAACGCGATGATTGCCCCCGTGGCCGTGCTGGGCGTGGTGCTGGTCGCGGGCACGCTGTTCGTGGGCCAGGGCTGGATGGCGCCGGCCGAGCTGCTGCCATTTGCGCTGGTGGCGCCTGGCTTGTCGGCGCCGCTGCTGCTGCTGCACTACCTGACCCATGATCTGAACGCCGCCACCGGCGCCGCGCAGCGCGTGCATGCGTTGCTGCGCACGCCCGTGCTGGCCCAGCCCGCACCGGCGCAACGCCAGGCGCCCGCAGGTTTCGAGGTGCGGTTCGAGCAGGTGGGCTATGCCTACGGCGGCCAGGACAATGTGCTTGCCGACATCAGCTTCACGCTGCGCCCCGGCAGCGTCACGGCCATCGTCGGCGCCTCGGGTTCGGGCAAGTCGACGCTGGCGCGTCTGCTGCTGCGCTTTTTCGATCCCACGCAAGGCCGCATCACGCTGGGCGGCGCCGATCTGCGCCAGATGGAAAGCGCCGAGCTGTACCGTCGCATCGGTTTCGTGCTGCAGGAGGTGAGGCTGATCCATGCAAGCGTGGCCGAGAACATTGCGCTGGGCCGGCCCTCGGCCAGCGCGCAGGAGATCGAGGACGCGGCGCGCGCCGCCAACATCCATGAACGCATATTGCGCCTGCCGCGCGGCTATGAATCGGTGGTCGGCGAGGATGCCGAACTGTCGGGCGGCGAACGCCAGCGCGTGAGCATCGCGCGCGCCGTGCTGCTCGATGCACCCGTGCTGGTGCTCGACGAAGCCACGGCCGCGGCCGACGCCGAAAGCGAACTGGCCATCCAGGAAGCGCTGTCGCGCATGGCCCAGGGGCGCAGCCTGCTGGTCATCGCCCACCGGCTCGACACCATTGCCCATGCCGACCACATCATCGTGCTGGAAGGTGGGCGCATTGCCGAGCAGGGCAGCCATGCCGAACTGCTGGCAGCCGGCGGCCGCTATGCGCGGCTGTGGGCTCTGGGCGGCTACGCGTCGTCGCAAGAAGAAGCGGGTGCCGCATGCTGAAGACCTTCATTGAACTGCTGGGCGACGAGGCGCGCGTGCTGCGTCGCTATGGCTGGCTGGCCGTTTCCTATGGCCTGGTCAGCGGGCTGACCATTGTCACGCTGGTGCCCATTCTCTCGCACCTGCTCGCCGGTGATGCGCGCGGCGCTGCGCCCTGGCTGGCGCTGCTTGTCGCCGGCATGGCGGTCTGCTGGGCCTGGCGCCGCCGGGTGGAAAAAGCCGGCGTCGCCGTGGGCGTGGCCATCTTGCAGAG
>JBBKVU010000113.1:0-2585 GCA_037968595.1 Comamonas sp. | reverse complement strand
CTTGAGCGTCTGCACCCAGGCATCGCCCTCCTGGCGCAGACGCAGCGAGACATGGGCTTTTGCCAGCCGCTGGTCGGGGGTGTCGAAGTACTGCGCCTGCAGGCGCAGCGTCCTGGACTTGGCCGTGGCCAGCGCGCGCTGCACAGCCTGGCGCTGCGCCGCCGGCACCTGGAACTTCAACTCGATTTCATTCATAGGACCCTTCAATGCACAGGGCGCACACCCTGCTCCCGCTAGTTTTTTCAACTATAGCGGGGGCGGCGAAACTCTGCGTCCTCAATTCGCTGCATTGGGTAACAGGGCGCCTGGCCTCAGCTCACGGCAGGCAGGCCGGCCAGCAGCTTGTCCAGCGTGATCGGGTAGTCGCGCACGCGCACGCCGGTGGCGTTGAAGATGGCGTTGGCCACGGCGGCGGCCGCGCCGCAGATGCCCAGCTCGCCCACGCCCTTGGCCTTCATGGGCGAGGACTGCGGATCGGTCTCGTCCAGAAAGATCACGTCCTGGTGCGGAATGTCGGCATGCACCGGCACTTCGTAGCCCGCGAGGTCATGGTTGACGAAAAAGCCATGGCGCTTGTCGACCGCGAGTTCCTCCATCAGCGCCGCGCCCACGGCCATGGTCATTGCGCCTATCACCTGACTGCGCGCGGACTTGGGGTTGAGAATGCGGCCCGCGGCGCACACCGCCAGCATGCGCCGAACGCGGATCTCGCCGGTGTCCACATCGACGCCGACTTCGACGAAATGCGCACCGAAGGTCGACTGCTGCTGCTTCTTGGCGAGATCGCCGAACTCGATCTTGTCCTCGACTTCGAGGCCGCCCTCGCCGGCGGCGCTGGCCAGCGCTTCGGAGCGCCCGGCCGCGCTCACCTGGCCGTTGGCAAACTGCGCTTCGCCAGCGCTGAAACCAAGCTTCTTCGCCACTTGCTCGCGCAGCTTCATGCAGGCCGCGTAGACGCCCGAGGTGGCGCTGTTCGCGCCCCACTGGCCGCCCGAGCCGGCCGACACCGGAAACGCCGAATCGCCCAGGCGCACAAAGACTTTCTCCAGCGGCACGCCCATGACTTCGGCCGCAGTCTGGGCAATGATGGTGTACGAGCCGGTGCCGATATCCGTCATGTCGGTCTCGACCGTCACCACGCCGCGGCTGTCCAGGCGCACGCGTGCGGCCGAGGTCATGACCGGGCTGTTGCGGAACGCCGCCGCCATGCCCATGCCCACCAGCCAGCGGCCTTCGCGCACCTGGCCGGGCTGAGCCTGGCGCCGGCTCCAGCCAAAGCGCTCGGCGCCGGTGCGCATGCATTCGATCAGGCGGCGCTGCGAGAACGGGCGCTCGGGATGCTCGGGATCGACCTGGGTGTCGTTGAGAACGCGCAGCTCGATGGGGTCGATACCGAGGCGGTGGGCAAGCTCGTCCATGGCCACCTCCAGCGCGCTCATGCCGCTGGCCTCGCCGGGCGCGCGCATGGCATTGCCTTCGGGCAGATCGAGCACGGCCAGGCGCACGCCGCTTTCGCGATTCGGCGCGGCATAGAGCAGCCGCGTCTGGTCCACCGCCGGTTCGGTGAAGCCGCCGCGCAGATTGCCACAGCAGCTTTCATGCGACAGCGCCGTGAGCCGGCCCTCGGGCGTCGCGCCCAGGCGAATGCGCTGGATGGTCGCGGGTCGGCGCACGGTGTTGTTGGCAATCAGTGGCCGCTGCAGCGCGACCTTGACCGGCCGCTTGACGGCGCGCGCGCCCAGCGCCGCGAGTATGGCGTCGGCGCGCACCCAGAGCTTGCCGCCAAAGCCGCCGCCGATGAACGGCGAGATCAGGCGCACCTGGGACTTGGGAATGCCCAGCGTCTTGGCGACATCGCCCACGCCCCAGTCAATCATCTGGTTCGAGGTCCAGAGCGTGAGCTGCTGGCCCTGCCATGCGGCCATGGACGCGTGCGGCTCCATCATCGCGTGCGACTGGTCGGGCGTCGAATAGGTGGCGTCCAGCGTCACCGCGGCCTTGGCATAGGCAGAGGCGAAGTCGCCGACCACCGAATGCGCAGGATTGTCCTTGGAGCCCGGCGGGCGCGGCGCGGCGTCGCGCTCGGCGGCAAGATCGTACTTGCCATCGGCCGCGGCATAGGTGATGCGCACCAGCTGCGCCGCGGCGCGCGCCTCCTCTAAGGTGTTGGCGATGACCAGCGCCAGCGCCTGGTGGTAGTGCGCGATCTCGGGGCCGCCGAGCAGCGGCGCGGTATTGTTCTTGGCCTTGCCCAGCTTGCCGGCGTTGCGCGCGGTGATGATGTGCAGCACGCCGGGCGCGGCGCGCGCGGCGCTCAGATCCATCGCGGCGATCCGGCCCTTGGCGATGCCAGCGCCGACCACCCAGCCGTAGGCGGGATCGGCCACGGCGTCATGGCGCTCGTAGGCATAGGGCGCGGTACCCGTGGTCTTGAGCCTGCCGTCGACGCGGTCGGTGGGCTTGCCGATGTACTGCAGCTGGTCTATGGGATTGGTGGTCGCGGGAGTGTCGAATTTCATGGTCAGGCCTTCGCTTGCAGCAGGGCCGCGGCGAGCGTGCGCTCGACCAGGGGCAGTTTGAACGCG
>JBBKVU010000112.1:0-4380 GCA_037968595.1 Comamonas sp. | reverse complement strand
CACTGTTGCCGCACATGTGGACCTGGGCCGTGGCAGTGAGCGGGATGCGGGGCAGGTCCAGTGGGTGCGCTGCTTGCTGTCCGTCGAAAAACAGCAGGACCGGGTCCGGGATCTCGGTGATCTGGTATCCCTCGGGGAAGCCTTGCGCGCGGTAGAGCTCGCGCGGCTTGAGCATGCGCAGAGTGATGTCGACCAGCACCCACCATTGCCCGGCCTGCCAGATCAGCACCAGGGCGGCCGGCACGGGGAAGTGCTCGGGCAGGTGCTGGTGCAGCAGCTCGGCGCACAGGCGCGCGCGCTCGGCGTGCTCGTCGCTCAGCAGCGCGGCCGGCACTTGCTGGACCTGCACCAGCCCCATGCGCGCCTTGGTCGACACCGTGTGCATGGGCTCGGCGCAGGCGCTGTCCTGGCCGGTGGCCGCGCCGTAGTACTTGACCAGGTAGGCCGTGACCAGGCGCTGATTGCTGCCCGACGCCGTGATGGTGGACATGGGCTCATCCGCGGCGCGGCCGTCCCCCTCGTAGAAGCCGCCGTTGGCCTGCTCAAGGTGAACCGCGGCGAGCGCGCTGGTTGCGCCGCTGGCCGTGACCGTGTTAAGCGGGACATCCAGGCTGCGGATGCCATGGCTGAATCGCTTCGTGCCGCACTTGCCTTCGCCATGGCCCATGTCCACCAGGTGCGCGGCCACCAGTCCCATCTGAATGCCGGTGCTGGGGCGCTTGGGCGTGCCGCCTGCTGTCACCGTCTTCACCGGGTCGTGCAGGCTGGAGCCCACGCTGCCCGTGTTGAACTTGGTCAGGTGCGCAGCGACCAGTGCGCTTTTGACGCCGCCCGCCACCACGGTGCCCAGCGGCAAGCCCAGGTCCTGCGCGCGCGCCGCCTGGCCCTCGCGCTCGCCGTAGCCGATGGTGACCAGGTTCGCGCCTACCAGCGCGTGGTGGGTTCCGCCGGCGGATACCGTCGACAGAGGCACTTCCACGGTGTGGCCGCCCAGGTGTTGCTCGCTGGTGCCGCGCAGCGGCGTGAGCACGGGCGACACAACGGAGAAATGCCCGCCTTTGACCTGAGCGCAGAGGGTGCGCAGCGGCTCATCGGCGGCCATCGTGCGCTGGTTGCTCGCGTTGGCGTGCTCGGTGAGATAGGGCGCCAGCGTTGGCTGGGCCACGCAGCTGTCGGCCTTGGACGTGATCGTCTGCATTGGCTGGGCCACATGGCGCTCGGGCGACTGGCCCATGCGCCCGCCGACACCCACAATGAACGGGCTGGCGCTGGTCAGCACATGGCGCCATAGACCCTTCGCCACGCGGCGCATGGTGTTGGGCACCAGCGACTTCTTGCGGCCGAAGATGCTTTGCGCCGGCAGGTCGAAGTCGATGCACTCAGCGGCTGAGCGGTGCGCGGCCTGCGTGCCGGCCAGCACGGCGCGGCTGGTGGGATCACCGTGGGAGGCCTCGGGCCACACGATCGGCAGGCCGTCGCGGCGCGCGACCAGGAACAAGCGCTTGCGGATCGTCGGCGCACCGTAGTCGCAAGCCCGCAGCTCGCGGTAGTCGACGGTGTAGCCCAGGCCGCGCAGCTGGCGCACGAAGCTCTCGAAGGTCTTGCCCTTGCGCTGCGGGCACGGCCGCGCGTTGCCATCGGTATCGATGATCAGCGGCCCCCAGTCCTTGAATTCCTCGACGTTCTCGAGCATGAGTACGCGCGGCTTGCACTTCGCCGCCCAGCGCATGCCGACCCAGGCCAGGCCGCGGATGTGCTTTGCCACCGGCGTGCCGCCCTTGGCCTTGGAGAAGTGCTTGCAGTCGGGCGACAGCCAGACCAGCGCCACGGGCTGATTGCGCGTGACCTTGATCGGGTCGACGTCCCACACGCTTTCGCACAGGTGCTGGGTGTGCGGGTGGTTGAGCGCATGCATGGCCAGGGCCTGCGGGTCGTGGTTGATCGCGATGTCGACCGGGCGCCCGAACGCGGCTTCCAGGCCTGTGCTGGTGCCGCCGCCGCCGGCGAAGTTGTCGATGATGAGCTCGCCCGGGAAGGCCAGCGGCAGGGTGAATGCGTCACGCTTCATGGGCGTCCTCTGGAATCAGAATTGAAAAAGCTCGCGTTGTGCGAGCTTTGGTGGGGTGTGGATGCTGGGCGGCGTCGAGGCCGCGGCGTTGGTAGCTCATCAGGACAGGGCGCAGCGCGCGCCCTGTGCTCATGCACCGGTTTGGCAGGTGACGCTGATGAGGCGCTATGACCGTTCATCGGCGGGCGTGCTGGCGTTGTGGATGGTGAGCGAGACGATGCCGGGGGCGTCCGTGGGGATGCGGTAGGTGGTGCCGCCGGCCCAGGTCTTCGCGGTGGCGGTACCGGGCAGGCCTGGCAGGTGTTCCAGGCCGCGGACGTGCAGCTCGGTGTCGCGGAAGACCACGCCCAGGCGCGCGGCGATGCCGGCGATGGTGTCGGAGTGGAATCGTTTGGTGGCTTGCTTGAGGGTCATGCCCCAGCCGTACACCTGGAGGAAGCCTGCGAGGTCGTCGAATTTCATGCTGGGCGCCTGTGACATTGATGGGCCCCTGCGCGATTGCAGGGGCTGGGAGGGTTAAGCGTTGGGGGTGCCGTTCAGGATGGCCATGCCGGTGCCTTCAGCGATGCGCGCGCGCAGTTCCTTCACCGCTTCCTCGATCACCTTATGCGGGCGCACCAGTTCGACCCACATGACGAGGCGGCCGCCTTCTTCAATGCGGTAGCGCAGGCGCACGTCAACGCGCCACTTTTCGCCGTTTTCGAAGACCGGCACGCCAATCACGAACACTTCAGGGATGGACAGCTGGCCCTGCTGCGCCGAGCCTTGCACTTCTTCCGAGAACGTGAACTGGTTGTTGCCGTCCGACAGGCGGATGCTGCTGGCGAACGTCACCTTCTTTTTGGCTTCCAGCGTGCGGCAGATCTCGAGCAGCGTGGCGCCCTCCGGCTCGGCCACGTCGACCAGGTTGTTTTCGATGAACTGGGCGATTTCCACCTGGTTCATCTTCTTGCCGTCGATGCCGGTCCAGGCCTTCCACTCAGGGGCGAGCGGCGCGTTGTACTGCGCCTTATGGTCGCCCCAGCCGGCGCCGTCCGCATTGTGGTTGAACACCGCGGTGAAGGTGGGCGGGTTGATGGTGCTGAACAGGCGGGTGTAGTCCGTTTTCTGGTCGACCACCACAGCAACGAACGATTCAGCATCGTTCAGCGTGACGGTGCCTTTCTTGCGCAGCGGCGCGCCCATCGTGGTTTCAAAGGTCTTGACATTCATCCCCTGTGGGAGGATCAGGACCGGCGCGCCATTGATGTACTGAACTTTCTGTTGGCTCGCGGTCAGGTCAGCGGCCAGCCGCGCGGTCACAGCGGCGTTGGTCTGGGCTTCTTCAATTGCAAAGTTGTTCATGGTTGTCTCGCTTAAGGGGTTGGGAAAGGGGTCAATGGGCGACGACGCGCAGCGGCGCGGGAGCCGCGGCGTCCGCCGGCGCGCTGCGCAGCTCGGACTGGGATTCGGCTTCCTGGTCGGCCGTGCGCAGGCCTTCCAACGTCTGCTGGCGCGGGTTCTCGCGCTGCAGGTTGTTGTCCGGCGTGGCGAACATGAGCGTCTTTCCGCGCGTGGGCGCGGGCAGCTTGGTCTTGACGTCGATGTCCAGTTCGACCTGGCCGGCCTTGCCGCCGATCGGCTTGAATTTGATCTTCAAGGTGATCTCGGCGGCCTTGCCGGTCTCGGTGGCCGCGTGCACTGCGTCGTTGATCGCGTCGGTGGCTTCATCCTCGAGGCCGGGGATTTGCTTGAGCACGTCGCTGAACGGCTTGCGTTTGGACTTGAGGGTCGGGTTTTTGATTGCGCTCATAGCTTCCTTGAGACGAAAAAAAGCCCGCTGAGCGCGGGCGGTGGGTGCCGGAGCTCAGGGGATGAGCATCGGCGGTTGGGATATGGCGATGGAGAGCAGAAGGCCGGAGGCCATCAGGCCCAGCCACAAGAGGACGAAGAGCAGGGTTTTCAAGGCGACTCCTTGAGGCACTGCACGGTGGTGTCATCGATCCATTCCGCGTGCATGCCCGGGCAATGCCAGGCGCCGGCCGCGGCGCGCTTAAGGTCCGCTGCGCTGATGCTGGCGCTGGCCGGCTGGGCCTCGGCGCTGCCGCAGCCGTACAGCGACAGAGCGGCCACAGCCAGCAGTGCGGCGCCAAGCCAGAAGTCTGGGCGGTTCGGTACCGGAAAGCGCCCGGGCGCCGGTGTGAGGTGCGGGTCGGCGGGAAAGGCCTGGGCCATGCCGCGCTTGTAGGTCGCTTCGGGCTCGGGGTTGACGTCGGAAGGGAAGGGCATGCGGATGGCCATGGCGTTTCTCCAAAAGAAAAAGCCCGCGATGT
>JBBKVU010000111.1:0-5255 GCA_037968595.1 Comamonas sp. | reverse complement strand
GCTGGCCGGCGCCGCGCTGCAGGCGCTGTTGGTGTGCGTGATCATGCTGTCCACGCAATTCGTTCCGTATGCGCTTGCCGCCTCGGTGTTTGCGGCGGTAATGATCTTCACCCACACCTTTGCGTTTGGCCTGCTGGCCCAGCTGGACCGCAGCGGCCGCGCGCTGGCCGCGACGCCGGCCATGCTGATGACGGGTGCTGCCATAGGCCCGGTGCTGGGCGGAACGCTGGTCAAGGCCCTGGGCTACGGCAGCCTGGCCGTGGCTGCGGTGTCGATAGGCCTGCTTGCTCTGCTGTGCTTTTCGCGCCTGCCTGGCCGGATCGCGGACGCAAGCGTTCACCAGCCTGCATGAGACCGGGCGCTGCATATCAAAAAACCACGGAAGGAGACAAATGATGAACCAAGCCAAGAGGGCGTTGCGGCGCCGATCAGGCTGCGCCGCGCTGCTGGCCGCCGCTTTGCTGGCGGGCTGCGGGGGCAACGGCGACGCCACACCGCCCGAGGTCAAGCCGCCGGAGGTCGCGCAGCCGGACTTCGGCCCGAATGTCACGATCTTCGACCCGTCCATGGACGTGGCGGCGATCAACAGCCGCCTGCGCGCGCTGGCGGCCCAGTCCGACGGCTTCGACGATGCGCGCAGCGCCGTCTATTTCAAGCCGGGCACCTATGGCAGCGACGCGGGCCGCTTCCATCCCGCGACCGCCCAGGGCCATGTGGATTCACCCGTGGGCTTCATGATGACGGTGCAGGGCCTGGGCGCCGCGCCGGGTGCAGTCACCCTCAACGGCAATCTGCGCGTGGGCAGTCCCCAGGTCGGCGCGCTGGCGACGTTCTGGCGCTCGCTGGCCAACCTGAAGATCAACCCCATCCAGGCCGATCTGCCGGCTTTCACGATGCGCTGGAACACCTCGCAGGCGTCGTCGCTGCGCCGGGTGCACGTGGCCGGCCATCTGGATCTGACGGGCGGAGTGTCCTTCGGCTCTTACGTTGCCAATTCCCGCGTCGAGGGCGACCTGCGCTTTGGCGCGGGCTGGCTGCAGGATCGCAATCCGCCGTTGACCGGCACCGTCGAGGGCGGACCCGCGCAGTTCATGGTGCGCGACGGCGCCTTGGGAGGCGTGCAGGGGCGCGAGGTCAGCCTGGTGTTCTCCGGCGTCGAAGGCGCGCCGGCGACGGCGTTCGCCCCGGGTGACAAGACTTCGCTGGCCACTACCGCCGTGTCGCGCGACGCGCCTTTCCTTTATCTCGACGGCACGCAGTACAAGGTCTTTGTGCCAGCGGTGGCGCGCAATACCCGGGGCGTGCATTGGGGCACGGTGGCCAGCGACGGCGTGGCGCTGCCGATCGGCGACTTCTTCATTGGCCGACCCGAACATTCGGCAGCCACGCTCAACGCCGCGCTGCAGGATGGCAAGCATCTGCTGCTGACGCCCGGGGTCTATCGCATCGACCAAGCGCTGCGCGTGCGCCACGCCAACACCGTGGTGCTGGGCATGGGGCTGGCCACGCTCACGCCCACGCAAGGAACGGCGGCGATCACGGTGGACGATGTGCCCGGCGTGGTTCTGGCCTCGCTGGTCGTGGACGCCAACACCACGCGCTCCGAGGTGCTGGTGCAGGTGGGATCGACCAGTGGCCGCGCCGGAGATGCGGCCAACCCCAGCAGCCTGATCGATGTCTACGTGCGCGTGGGCGGCCCCTCGGCGGGCCGGGTGGGCACGGCGGTGGTGGTGCAGCAGAATCACGTGGTGATCGACCACAGCTGGATCTGGCGCGGCGACCACGGCAAGGCCGGCACGACCGGCTGGGCAATCAATACCGCCGACCATGCGCTCGAGGTCAATGGCAACGATGTCCATGCCGTGGCGCTGTTTGCCGAGCATTTCCAGAAGACGCAGGTGCTGTGGAACGGCGAGCGCGGCCGCACCGTGTTCATGGAATGCGAGCCGCCCTACGATCCGCCATCGCAGGCCGCCTGGATGAACGGCAGCGAGAAGGGCTATGCCTGCTACCAGGTGGCCGACCATGTGAGCACGCATGAGGGCGTGGGCCTGAGCAACTGGGCGCTGTTCTTCGCCTCGTTCGGTCCGCCGCCCAACCAGGTCTTTGCCCATAGCGCGGTGAAGGCCCCCGTGGTGCCGGGCGTGCGCTTCACCAACACCACGGCGGGCGTGATTGCCGGTGTCGGTGGCTTCGAGCATGTCTTCAACAGCCTGGGCGAGCCTACCGATCACAACGGTCCGCCATCCTTTGTCGACGGCCTGACCGCCATCCGCCAGGTTGCCAGCTTCCCGTGACGCAGCGCAGGACTGGCCAGTCCTGCCTGCATGCCATTCATCGACTTGATTGCGCCCCCACAGGGGGGGCTGTTGCCTTGATAAAGTGAAATTCCCATGAAATTTGCCACCTTGAGAAACGGCACGCCGGACGGCGCGCTGCTGCTGGTGTCGCGCGACGGGCGGCAGGCCCTGCCCGTGGCGCACATTGCCGCCCATTTGCTCGACGCCGTGCAGCGCTGGGAGCAGGTGCAGGGGCCGCTGCAGGAGCTGTATGCGGCGCTCAACTCCGGCAGCGCCAGCGGCGCCATCGCCTTTGATGCCCATGCCTGCGCCGCGCCGCTGCCGCGCAGCCCGCAGTGGATGGACGGCTCGGCGTTCCTGCACCACGGCCGGCTGATGGAAGAAGCGTTCAATACACCGCCGATTCCGCACTTCGACACCGTGCCGGTGATGTACCAGGGCGCGAGCGACGACTTTCTCGGCCCGCACGAGGATGTGCCTTTGCCCAGCGAGGCCGACGGCATAGACTTCGAAGGCGAGTTCGGCGTGGTGGTCGGCCCCGTGCCCATGGGGGCAACGCCCGCCCAGGCGCAGGACGCGGTGCGGCTGCTGGTGCAGATCAACGACTGGAGCCTGCGCGCGCTCGGTCCGCACGAGATGCAGACCGGCTTTGGCTTCCTGCAGGCCAAGCCCTCGACATCGTTTGCGCCCATCGCGGTGACCCCCGACGAACTTGGCGATGCCTGGCAGGGTGGCCGGGTGCAGATGCGTCTGCATGTGCAGTGGAACGGCGAGCACTTCGGCGCGCCGCATGGCGGCGAGATGCACTATTCCTTCGGCCAACTGGTCGCGCATGCGGCGCGCACGCGCCGACTCACGGCGGGCTGCATCGTCGGCTCGGGCACGGTCTCCAACCGCTCACGTGCCGCGGGCTCGGCCTGCATTGCCGAGCGGCGCGTGATCGAGAAGATCGATGAAGGCGCGATACGCACCGGTTTCATGCGCTTTGGCGACCGCGTGCAACTGCAGGCCCGGTTTGACGATGGCCGCGACGGGCCGTTTGGCGTGATCCACCAGCGCGTGGTGCAGGCGCCGGCCGCGCGCGGCTGAAGTCGCGCTTTAGGGTCTCCGCCCACGCCGCAACGGCGTGGGCTTTTGGCGCTGGCGCGGCGCATGTATCTCCGGTGCACAAAACCTCCTTCCGGGAAAACACCTAACAAGTTGGCATTGCAACTAGTTGGCATGCCAACCATAATTTGACGCATATCAACACGACTTGCGGCAGGTCTGCACGCAAGCGCCAACCCAGGAGACACCCGATGAACCCCTTCCGTCGCACGCTTGCCGGCGCTCTCATTGCCGCATCCGGCCTGGCCCTGGCCGGCTCGCCCGCCCTGGCGCAGGGCACGGCCGTCAAGGTCGGGGTCATAGGGCCGTTCTCGGGGCCGTTCGCGCATTACGGCGCGCTGTTCAAGGCCGGCGTCGAAGCCTATGTGGCCAGCCAGGGCGGCAAGCTTGCAGGCAAGGACATCGAGTTCATCTACCGCGACACCGGCGGCCCCAATCCGGGCCAGACCAGGACGCTGGTGCAGGAGCTGATCGTCAAGGACAAGGTCGACTACCTGGGCGGCTTTGTCTTCACGCCCAATGCGCTGGCCGTGGCGCCGCTGATCCAGCAGTCGCGCACGCCCACCGTGGTCTTCAACGCCGCGACCTCGTCCATCACCGAGAAGTCCGACTATCTCCTGCGCACCAGCTATACGCTGTGGCAGGTCACGGTGCCGCTCGCGCAGTGGGCGGCCCAGCAGAACATGAAGAAAGTCGTCACCGCGGTGACCGACTATGGCCCGGGCATAGACGCCGAGGCGGCGTTCAAGAGCGAATTCGCCAAGCAGGGCGGCACGGTGGTGGAGAGCATTCGCATGCCCATGGCCACCACGGACTTCGGCCCGTTCGTGCAGCGCATCAAGGCCAGCGGCGCGCAGGCGGTCTATACCTTTCTGCCCGGCGGCCCGCCCAACCTGGGCTTCGTCAAGGCCTACAACGAGAATGGCCTGGCCAAGGCCGGCGTGCAGTTCCTGGGCACGGCCGAAACCGACGAGTTCGATCTGCAGAAGTTCGGCGATTCGGCGCTGGGCCTGACGACGGCGTTCCACTACTCCGGTGCGCATGATTCGCCCGAGAACCGCAAGTTCGTCGAAGCGCTGAAGAAGCGCGACCCGGCGGCGGTGGCCAACTACGCTTCGGTCGGCGCCTGGGACGGCATGTACGTGATCCACAAGATGATCGAGGCCACGGACGGCAAGAAGGATGGCGCCAAGGCGCTGGCCGCGGCGCGCACGCTGCAGTGGGAAAGCCCGCGCGGCCCGGTGCGCATAGACGCCAAGACGCGCCACATCACGCAGAACGTCTACTTGCGCAAGGTGGAGCGCGTGGGCGGCCAGCTGGTCAACAAGGAACAGCAGAGCTTCGGCCCGCAGACCGACTTCGGCCTGGGCAAGTAAGCCGGCACCGCCGTTCGCCATGAATACGCTTTTCAACATACTGATCGACGGCCTGGCCTACGGCATGGTGCTGTTTGTCATTGCCGTCGGCCTGTCGGTCACGCTGGGGCTGATGCGCTTTGTCAACCTGAGCCATGGCGCGTTTGCCATGGTGGGCGGCTACTGCGCGGCCTGGCTCACGCGTGAAGCGCAGTGGAGCTTCTGGCTCGCCGTGCCAATGGCGATTGCCGCCACGGCGCTGCTGGGCGCGCTGCTCGAGGCGCTGGTGCTGCGCCATCTCTACCGCCGCAAGGAGCTCGACCAGGTGCTGTTCACCATAGGCCTGAGCTTCGTGCTGATCGCCACGACCAACGCCATTGCGGGCCCGCAGGTGCAGCTGATCACGCTGCCGCCACTGCTTGCCGGCTCGGTCGACCTGGGATTTCGCACCCTGCCCGCGCAGCGCCTGCTGGTCATTGGCGCCGGCCTGACC
>JBBKVU010000110.1:0-2912 GCA_037968595.1 Comamonas sp. | reverse complement strand
CGGCTCCACCGGCGCCGCCGCGACGGGCGCGGGCACGGCCGTGCCCGGCGACTCCAGCGTCAGCGTGGCGTCGAAAACCTGCTCGCACTGGCCGCAGCGCACCCAGCCCTCTGAAATGCGCAACTGGTCGGCCACCACCTTGAACTTCGTTCCACAAGAAGGGCAGCGCGTGGTCTGGCTCATCGGCAGTTCCTGTCAAAAGTGGGGCGACCGGGGGACTCAGCGCGAAGCGGTCATCAGGATCCAGCCGTCCTGCGCATCCGCGACTTCGAGCTTGACCCAGGGTGCATAGGCCTCCTTGAGCTCATCGGCCTGGCGCTCCAGGATACCGGCCAGCACCAGGTTGCCGCCAGCGGCCACATGGGCGCACAGCAGCGGCGCGAGCACCTTCAGCGGCGAGGCCAGGATATTGGCCAGCACCGTGCCGTATTCGCCGCGCGCCTGGTCCGGCAGGCCGGCCGACAGTTGCACTTCGTTGGCCTGGGCATTGAGCAGCGTCGAATCGACGGCGGCGGTGTCGATGTCCACGGCGTCGATGTCGACGGCGCCGAACTTGGCCGCGCCTATGGCAAGAATGCCCGAGCCGCAGCCGTAGTCAAGCACGCGGCCCAGCGAACCTACCGGCTGGCGTGCGATCCAGCGCAGGCACATGCGGGTCGTGGGGTGGGTGCCGGTGCCGAACGCCAGACCCGGATCGAGGCGGATGCTGACCTTGGCCTGTTCAGGCATGTCGTGCCAGGTCGGCACGATCCAGAACTCGGGCGTGATGTCCACGGGCGTGAACTGGGACTGCGTCAGGCGCACCCAGTCCTGCTCGGGAACGTTGTTCACGCCCAGAATCGTGCAGCCTTCAAAGAAGTCCTGCAGGCTCAGCAGCTGGCGCGCTTCCTGCGCCAGCTCCTCGCTGGGAAACAGCGCGACCACGCGGCTGCGCTGCCAGCCGTCCTTGGGCGGCGGCATGCCGGGCTCGCCAAACAATGCCTGCTCGGCCTCGGTCTGCGCATCGGCGTCTTCGACCGACACGCTCAGCGCGTCCAGCGCGTCGAGCGCATCGCTGATGGTTTCCACCCGGTCTTCCGGGCACAACAGGCTCAGTTCAAACATGACGCCGTTCCTTGTAAAAATGAAAATGCCGGCCTCCGTCGCCAGAGGCCAGCATGTGCGGTCACAGCCCTGCGGCCTGACTCATCGCTTGGGGTTGCGCAGCTGCAGCCACTCTTCCAGATAGTGGATGTTGGTGCCGCCTTCCATGAACTTGGCATCGACCATCAAATCCTTGTGCAGGGGAATGTTGGTGTTGATGCCTTCGACCACGGTTTCCAGCAGCGCCGTGCGCATGCGGGCCAGGGCCTGCTCGCGGGTGTCGCCGTGGACGATCAGCTTGCCGATCATCGAGTCGTAGTTCGGGGGCACGAAGTAGTTCGTGTAGATGTGCGAGTCGACACGCACGCCCGGGCCGCCCGGCGCATGCCAGGTGGTGATGCGGCCGGGAGACGGCGTGAACTTGTAAGCGTCCTCGGCGTTGATCCGGCATTCGATAGCGTGGCCGCGCAGCTCGATCTGGCGCTGCGTGAAGGGCAGCTTCTCGTCGGCCGCGACCATGATCTGCGTCTTGACGATGTCCACGCCCGAAATCATTTCGGTCACGGGGTGCTCGACCTGAACCCGGGTGTTCATCTCGATGAAATAGAACTCGCCGTTTTCAAACAGGAACTCGAACGTGCCCGCACCGCGATAGCCGATCTTCTTGCAGGCCGCGACGCAGCGCTCGCCAATGCGTTCGATCAGTCGGCGTGGTATGCCGGGCGCGGGTGCCTCTTCGATCACCTTCTGGTGGCGGCGCTGCATGGAGCAGTCGCGCTCGCCCAGATAGACGGCGTTCTTGAACTTGTCGGCCAGCACCTGGATTTCAATGTGGCGCGGATTCTGCAGGTACTTTTCCATGTACACCGCAGGGTTGCCGAACGCCGCAGCGGCTTCGGCCTTGGTCATCTGCACGGCATTGACCAGCGCGGCTTCGGTATGCACCACGCGCATGCCGCGGCCACCGCCGCCGCCTGCGGCCTTGATGATCACGGGATAGCCCACGGCCTTGGCAATGCGGCGGATCTGCACCGGATCATCGGGCAACTCGCCATCGGAGCCGGGAACGCAGGGCACGCCGGCCTTGATCATTGCCTGCTTGGCCGAGACCTTGTCGCCCATGATGCGGATCGACTCGGGCGTGGGGCCGATGAACTGGAAGCCGCTTTTCTCCACGCGCTCGGCGAAGTCGGCGTTTTCACTGAGGAAACCGTAGCCGGGGTGAATGGCTTCGGCATCGGTCACTTCGGCCGCGGAAATGATGGCCGGCATGCTGAGATAGCTCAGCGGAGAAGGCGCGGGGCCTATGCAGACGGCTTCGTCGGCGAGCTTGACGTACTTGGCGTCACGGTCGGCCTCGGAGTAGACCATCACGGCCTTGACACCCAGTTCGCGGCAGGCGCGCTGGATGCGCAGGGCAATTTCGCCCCGGTTGGCCACCAAAATTTTCTTAAACATGGAAGTCCTCGCAGCGCAGTGCCTGCGTATGGGCGCACGCCACAGTCATGGGCACAGCCGGGCGACAGGCGCGGCTGCTACTTTTTGCTTTACGCAGCATCACAGGCTCGCCGATCACTCGATCACGAACAGTGGTTGTCCGTACTCCACCGCCTGGCCGTTTTCGCCCAGGATGCGGGTGATCTTGCCCGACTTGTCGGCTTCGATCTCGTTGAGAATCTTCATCGCTTCGATGATGCAGATGGTCTCGCCTTCCTTGACTTCGGAGCCCAGCTCGACGAAGGGCTTGGCACCTGGGCTCGACGAGCGGTAGAACGTACCCACCATCGGCGACTTCACGACATGACCGGTCTCCACCGGTTCCGCAGCGT
>JBBKVU010000109.1:0-2558 GCA_037968595.1 Comamonas sp. | reverse complement strand
GGCCAGCACCAGCGCGGCAAACAGCGGCGCCAGGCGCGCCAGGGGTTGGCGAGTCAACAAAGGAATGGTTTTCATGGAGTGACTCCGCTTCTTATTCATCGTGAGCGCGTGGCGCGGCCAGCACGGGATGGGCCACCGCACCAGAGCCATGCGCAGCGGCAGGACCGGCAGGTGCGTCCGGGCCAGGGTGCTGCAGCAAAGGCCGGTTGCCGGCAATGCGGCGCAGCACCACATAGAACACGGGCGTGAGGAACAGGCCGAAGGCCGTGACGCCTATCATTCCGAAGAACACCGCCACGCCCATGGCGCTGCGCATTTCGGCGCCCGCGCCCGTGGCCAGCACCAGGGGCAAGACGCCCATGACGAAAGCCAGCGAGGTCATCAGGATGGGGCGCAGCCGCAGGCGGCTGGCCTCGATCGCGGCCTGTATGGGAGTGCGCCCGGCGAATTCAAGCTCGCGCGCGAACTCCACGATCAGGATCGCGTTCTTTGCCGACAGCCCGACCAGCACGATCAGACCGATCTGCGTGAACACGTTGTTGTCGCCGCCGCTGAGCCAGACCCCGGTCATGGCCGCGAGCAGGCCCATGGGCACGATCAGAATGATGGCGATGGGCAGCGTCAGGCTTTCGTATTGCGCGGCCAGCACCAGGAACACCAGCAGGATGGCCAGCGGAAACACCAGCAGCGCGGAATTGCCGGCCAGGATTTCCTGGTAGGTCAGCTCGGTCCACTCATAGCCAATGCCTTGCGGCAGCGTTTCGGCGGCCACGCGTTCGATCGCGGCCTGGGCCTGGCCCGACGAGAAGCCGGGCGCGGGTCCACCGCTGACGTCGGCCGACAGGAAGCCGTTGTAGCGCATCGCGCGCTCGGGGCCGAAGCTGGGCTCTAGCTTCATCAGCGCCGACAGCGGCACCATCTGGCCGGTCGTCGAGCGCACCTGCAGCAGGCCGACGTCCTCGGCGCGCGCGCGGTAGGCCGCATCGGCTTGCACGCGCACGCTGTAGGTACGGCCGAACTGGTTGAAGTCGTTGGCGTACAGGCTGCCCAGATAGATCTGCAGCGTCTCGAAGATATCGGTCACGGGAACGCCCAGCTGGCGCGCCTTGGTGCGGTCGATATTGGCGTACAGCTGCGGCACGTTGACCTGCCAGCTGGTGAACAGTCCGGCGAGTTCGGGCGTCTGGTAGGCCTTGGCCATGAAGGCCTTGACGGCCGCATCCATGGCCTCATAGCCCAGCGAAGCGCGGTCCTCGATCTGCAGCTTGAAGCCGCCGGTCGTACCCAGTCCCGCCACGGGTGGCGGCGGGAACAGCGCGATGAAGGCTTCCTGGATGCCGCCAAACGCCTGGTTCAGCTGACCGGCCACGGCCGCACCGCTCTGGTCGGCATGGGTGCGCTCGGCAAAGGGCTTGAGCGTGACGAACACCACGCCCGAGTTCGAGCTGTTGGTGAAGCCGTTGATCGACAGGCCGGTGAACGCCAGGGCGTCCTCGACGTTGGGGTTCTGCTTGACGATCTCGCCCATGCGGCGAATCACTTCGTCGGTGCGGTCCAGCGTCGCGCCGTCGGGCAGCTGGGCAAAGCCCACCAGGTACTGCTTGTCCTGCGCCGGCACGAAGCCGCCGGGAACGATCTTGAACAGGCCCCAGGTCGCGCCGACCAGCGCCAGATAGATCACCAGCATCAGCGCCTTGCGGCCGATCACGCGCTGCACGCCGCCGCTGTAGGCGTCGGAGCCGCGCTGGAACAGGCGGTTGAAGCGGCGGAAAAAGCCGCCAAGCACGCGGTCCATGCCGCGCGTCAGCGCGTCCTTGGGCGCGTCATGGCCCTTGAGCAGCAGCGCGCTGAGCGCGGGCGCCAGCGTCAGCGAGTTGATCGCCGAGATCACCGTGGAGATGGCGATGGTCACCGCGAACTGGCGGTAGAACTGGCCCGTGAGGCCACTGATGAAGGCCAGCGGCACGAACACCGCGACCAGCACCAGCGCGATGGCGATGATGGGCCCCGAGACTTCGCGCATCGCGCGATACGTGGCTTCGCGCGGCGACAGCCCCATCTCGATGTTGCGCTCGACGTTCTCCACCACCACGATGGCGTCATCGACGACGATGCCGATGGCCAGCACCAGGCCGAACAGGCTCAGCGCGTTGATCGAGAAGCCCAGCAGGTGCAGCACGGCAAACGTGCCCACCACCGACACCGGCACGGCCAGCAGCGGAATGATGGACGCGCGCCAGGTCTGCAGGAACAGCACCACGACCAGCACCACCAGCGCCACGGCTTCAAGCAGCGTGGTGATCACCGACTTGATCGAGGCGCGCACGAACTGCGTAGGGTCGTAGGCAATGCGGAACTCCACGCCTTCAGGCATGTTCTTTTGCAGCTCGGCCATGGTGGCGCGCACGTTGGCCGAGATGTCAAGCGCGTTCGAGCCCGGGGCCTGGAACACGCCCATGCCGACGGCGGGCTCGTTGTTGAGCAGCGAGCCCGCCGTCGGCATGGGCGTGTTCCAGGCCCCGGGCTCGAACGCGCTTGACATCTCGGCCAACGTGCGC
>JBBKVU010000108.1:0-4993 GCA_037968595.1 Comamonas sp. | reverse complement strand
GGTGCTGCTGCTGGGCGGGCAGCGGCTGTCGCCGCGGCGTACCCAGGCCGCGGGTTTTGTCTGGCGCCACCCGCAGCTGGCGCCGGCACTGGCGCAGCTGCTGCACAGCACCTAGACCTACATCCATGCTGGGCGCGCACGCAATAGACTGCCAAGCATGCGCAAATCCTCCAAACTCGTGGTTCCCGCCCTGCTGGCCGTCCTTGTCGGAACCGTGATCGTCACCTCGGGCTGCGCCGCCTGGCGCCTGAACCAGACACGCGCGCTGGTCGAGCGCAGCGAGCCGCTGCAGCGCACGCCTGCCGACCCGGCGCAGCGCCTGCTGATTGTCGGCGACAGCACGGGCGTGGGCACGGGCGCCACCTCGCCCGAAACCAGCCTGGCCGGCCTGCTCGCGCAGACCTTCCCTCGGCTGCAGATAGACAACCGTGCGCAAGACGGCGCGACCTTTGCCGATGTGCGCACCCAGCTTGAAGCGGTGAGCGAACACTACGACCTGGTGCTGGTGCAGGCCGGCGGCAACGATGTGATACGGCTGCGCTCGCAGGCAGCAATGCGCGCCGATATCGAGCGCGTGAGCGCGCTGGCGCGGGCCCGCGCCGACCATGTGCTGCTGATGCCGGCCGGCAATGTAGGCAACGCGCCTTTCTTCTTTGCGCCCGTGTCCTGGTACATGAGCGCGCGTGCGCGCTCGCTGCACGCCCTGGTGCGCGAAGCCGCGGCGCGCCATCAGGCGGTCTACGTCAATCTGTACAAGGACCGCGCGCACGACCCGTTTGCCCAGCAGCCCGATCTGCTGCATGCCTCCGACGGCCTGCACCCCAGCGACGCCGGCTATCGCATCTGGCTCGATGAACTCATGACCCAGGCGCGGCTGCCCACGCTGCTGGCGCTGGCCCAGGCGCGCTGAGGCCGCCAGGCGGTCTTCAGGCGTCGCGCGGCGGCACCTCGCGCGCCGCCGGGCCGTCGTAGGTCCAGAGGTATTCGCGTGGAATCGGCCCCTTGTTGCGCCCGCCCTGGCCGGTCTGCTCCCAGGCGTGCGACAGGATGCCGACCGAGCGCGACAGGCAGAACAGCCCGCGCGCCAGCGGCGCCGGAAAACCCAGCTCCGCGTAGATCACGGCCGTCGCTCCATCGATGTTCATGGGAATGCGCCGGCCGTTCTTGCGCGCCGCCAGTTCCGCCTCGACCGCCCGGCCTATGCTTGCAAAGCGCCCGCCCACGATGCCCTGGGCCGCGGCCTCGTCGACCAGTTCCAGCAGGCGCGGCGCGCGCGGGTCCACGGGGTGAAAGCGATGGCCGAAGCCCGAAACGAACTTGCCATGCCTGTCGATGGCCGCGTCCAGCCCGGCGCGCACCGCGTCTTCCATTGACTCGCCCGCGTCCTGGCGCGCGGCGATGTCCTGGTACATCTCCACAGCCTGCTCGCCCGCGCCGCCATGCACGTCGCCCAGCACGTTGACGGCCGAGGCCATGGCGTTGTTCAGGCCCACGCCGCAGGTCGCTGCCATGCGCGCAATCGCAATGCTGGGCGCCTGCGGCCCGTGGTCCACGGCCGACATCAGCGCCGCGTCCAGCAGCCGGCCCTGGCCAACGCTTGGCAGCTCGCCGCGCGTCATCAGCCAGATCATCTGCGCGAAGCTCACGTTGCCGATCAGGTCCTGGATCGCATAGCCGCTGTAGCGGATCTTGCCCGGACTCATCTCGATGATCGAAGTGCGCCACCAATCGCTGACGCCGGGGTCCTGTGTGCTCATACCACTTGCTCCTGTACCAATTGCTGGATTTCCGCATCCGTATAGCCGAGCTCGGCCATGATGGACGCCGTGTGTTCGCCCAGTTGGGGCGGGGGTGAATCGACGGTCGGCGCCTCGCCGTTGAGCTTGAAGCCGGTGCGCACCACGCGGATGTCGCGGCCCACGCCGGGCACATCCTTGAAGCTGCCGACCATGCCGCGTTCGGCAATTTGCGGGTGCTCCAGCGCCTGCGCCACGGTGTAGACCGGGCCCGCAGGCACGCCCACGGCGTTGAACCGCTGCCACCAGGTGTCGGCCGATTGTCCCGACAGCGCCTCTTCGATCAGCGCCTTGAGTTCGGCGCGGTGCTGCAGCCGGCCATGGCGGTCGGCAAAGCGCGCGTCGCTCAGCCATTCCTCATGGCCCAGCACCGCGCACACGGCCGCAAACTGTTCCTGCTTGTTGGCGGCGATGTTGAGCAGGCCGTCGCCCGTGCGGAAGGTTCCCGAAGGGCTGGCCGTCACATTGTCATTGCCCAGCGGCATGGGCTCGCGCCCGGCAATCAGATGGTTGGACACCGCCCAGCCCATGGTGGCCATCGCGGCTTCGAGCATCGACACGTCGATGAACACCCCGCCTGCGCGATGGCGGTCGGCCAGCGCCGAGGCCACGGCAAACGCCGCGGTGATGCCGCCTATGGTGTCGGCCACGGGGTAGCCCACGCGATAGGGCGCGTTTTCCGGCGCGCCCGTGATGCTCATCATTCCCGACATGCCCTGGATGATCTGGTCATAGGCCGGCAGATCGCGCAGCGGGCCTTCCTGGCCGAAGCCCGAGATCGCGCAGTAGATCAGCCTGGGGTTCTCCTTGAGCAGATCCTCGTAGCCGAGTTCCAGCCGCTGCATCACGCCCGGGCGGTAGTTCTCGACCAGCACGTCGGCGGTGCGCACCAGGCGGCGCAGCGCCTCCTTGCCCAGCGGGTGCTTGAGGTTCAGCGTGATCGAGCGCTTGCCCGGGTTCTGCGCCAGGAACGACACACCCATGTGGCCCTGGTTCAGCGCCTGGTCGGCGCCCAGCTGGCGCGCCAGGTCACCGCCCTGCCTGGCCTCGACCTTGATGACGTCGGCACCCATGTGGGCCAGCTGGTGGCAGGCAAAGGGCCCGGCCAGAACATTGGTGAGGTCAAGCACGCGGATGCCGTGCAGCGGTTGGATCGCCATGAAGAGTTTCCTTATTCCGACTGGCTTCAGTCGAGTTTGACACCGCCGCTGCGCACCACGCTGCTCCAGCGCTCCTGCTCGCTGGTCAGCAGCTTGGCCGCTTCCTGCGGCGTGGTCACCAGCGGCGCGCTGCCTTCGGCCTGCAGCGTGGCAATGGTATCGGGACGGGCCAGCGCCTTGGCGACTTCGGCCTGCAGCTTGGAAAGCACGGCCGGCGGCGTGCCCGCGGGTGCGACCAGCATCTTCCAGTCGCTGGTGTTGAAGTCCTTGTAGCCGCTTTCGGCCACAGTGGGCACATCGGGCAGCACCACCAGGCGCTTGGCCGAGCTCACGGCCAGCGCGCGCAGCTTGCCGGCCTTGATGAACGAGACCACGGTCTGCGGCGTGGCGAAGTAGTAGTCGACCTGGTTGCCCAGCAGGTCGTTGGCCGCCGGGCCCGCGCCCTTGTAGGGGATGTGATTCGTCTTGATGCCTGCCTGGCGCGTGAAGATCTCGCCGGTCAGATGGCCTACCGTGCCATTGCCCGCCGAGGCCATGGACAGCGACTCGGGCTTGGCCTTGGCGGCCTGCACCAGATCGGCCAGCGTCTTGAAGCTGGACGCGCTGTTGACCACCAGCACCACCGGCTGGCCGGCCACGGTGGCCACGGGCACGAAGGCCTTGGCGGCGTCATAGGGCATCTTGGCGTAGAGGCTGGGATTGATTGCCAGATTGGCGGTCTGCGCCATGCCCAGCGTATAGCCGTCGGGATTGGCCTTGGCCACGGCGTCCAGCCCGATGTTGCCGCCCGCGCCCGGCTTGTTCTCGACAACCAGCGTCCAGCCGGTGGAAATGCGCACCTTCTCCAGCAGCATGCGCGTCACGATGTCGGTGCCGCCGCCCGGCGGAAACGGCACGACGACCTTGATCGACTGAGTGGGATAGGCCGGTTGCGCCAGCGCGGCGGCGGAAAAGGCCAGCAGCGCGCAGGCGCTGAGCAGACGGGGAAAAGCGGGCATGGAGGTCTCCAGTCGTTGTATGGAAGAGCGCTGCGATCCGCGGATGAAAAGGATCGCTGCTGCCAGATGTTCTTTCTGACAGAACAGTGTTCTACTAGAAAGAACTTTAACGGCGCACAAAGGCCGGCGATACGGTAGTAACCCGTAGAAAAAACCCGGCGGCACCCGTGTTCTACTCAGCGGAACACTTATCCGATTTGTCCAATGCCTCCCCTGAACCACGATGCCAGTGATCCATCCAGCGGTGTTGCCGTGCTGGACCGGGCGTTTGCGCTGCTCTCAGCCTTTGCACCCACCGACGAGCGGCTCACGCTGACCGAGCTGTCCCGACGCACGGGGCTTTACAAAAGCACGGTGCTGCGCCTGCTGGGCGCGCTGGAGCACGGCGGCTTCATCCGCAAGCTCGATGACGGCCTGTACGCCATCGGGCCCGCGCCCATGCGTCTGGCGGCCAACTACCAGCGCTCGTTTCGCATTGACTCGCTGGTCGAGCCGCTGCTCGCGCAGCTGAGCCAGGCGCTGGGAGAGACCGCCTCGTTCTACGTGCGCGCCGGCCCCAGGCGGCTGGTGCTCAGCCGCGTGGAGCCCGCGCGCGCGCTGCGCGTCTCGATACGCATAGGCGAGGAGTTCGACGTGCAGCGCGGCGCGTCGGGCAAGGTGCTGCTGGCCTTTGGCGAAGGTGACGAAGGCGGCGAAGGCGAAACCAAGGTGCGTGCGCGCCTGTGGGCCACCTCTTATGGCGAGCGCGACCCCGAGACCGCATCGGCCTCGGTGCCGGTGTTCGGCGCCCAGGGCGAACTCAAGGGGGCGCTGACGATTTCAGGCCCGCTGTCGCGCCTGGGCCAGGCTGCGGCCATGCAGGCCGCGGTCACGGCCCTGCTGGAGATGGCACGCCGGGCGACGGCGGAATTCGGCGGCGACCCCGGGCGCTATGCCGCGGCGCTGGGCCAGGCCCAGGCGGCGGGCGCTGGGGATTGGCAGGCAGGCGGGAACTGAGGCCGGGGCCGCGAGATACCGGCCCTTCGACAGGCTCAGGGCG
>JBBKVU010000107.1:0-5325 GCA_037968595.1 Comamonas sp. | reverse complement strand
GCTGGTGGCCCTGCTGCTGCAGTGGGGCATGCCGGCGCTGCGCTCGCCGCAGCGCCTGCGCCTGGGCGAGCAGCTGCGCATACTGCGCGATCCGCTGTTTGTCGCCAATGTGGCGCTGTCGGTGCTGGTGTTCACGGCAATGTTCACCGCCTACACCTATCTTGCCGACACGCTGGAGAGCGCCGCGGGCGTGCCCAAGGCGCAGGTGGGCTGGTGGCTGATGGGGTTTGGCGCCGTAGGCCTGTTGGGCAACTGGCTGGGCGGCCGCTGGGCGGATAGCCGTCCCCTGGCCGTGACGGCGCTGTGCAGCGTGCTGCTGGCCCTGGGCATGGCCTGGAGCATGGCCGCGGTCGACAACCGCTTCTGGCTGGGCATTGCGCTGGCGCTCTGGGGCGTGGCCAACACCGCGCTGTATCCCATCTGCCAGATCCGCGTGATGCAGGCCGCCTCGCATGCCCAGGCTTTGGCCGGCACGCTCAATGTCTCGGCGGCGAATGCCGGCATTGGCCTGGGCGCCATGGTCGGCGCGCTGGCCATCCCCGCCTGGGGCACTAGCAGCGTAGGTTATGTCGCGGCGGCGATCGCGCTGGGCGCCGCGGCGGCGGCGTTCTTCATTGCCCGGCTTCGCCGCGGCAGGGGGCTGGCCCGCGCGCAGATCACGGCCACAGCCGCTCCTTAGACCACGAAGCGTCTGGCGCGCGTCGATAGCGCAGCCGCACATGCCGGCGCTGCTCGCTGCCCTGCCAGAACTCGATCTCCCGGGGCCTGACCGCATAAACGACCCAGCTGTCCGGCAGCAAATCAGGCTGCTGCTCGAGGCGGCGCAGCTGGCGCGCCAGCCCGTCTTCCAGCTCCTGCTGCGACGCCAGCACATCGCTTTGACGGCCCAGCAGCGCACCGGCGCGCGATCCCAGGGGCCGCGCCAGAAAATCGGCGCTGCTGGCCTGCTCCCCCATGTCGTGCGCCGTTCCGCGAATCCGCACCTGCCGGCCCAGCGCGGGCCAATAGAAAGTCAACGCCACCTGCGGTGACTCGGTGATCTGGCGGCCCTTGGGGCTGGCGCGGCTGATCGCGAAATGCCAGCCGTGCTCATCGACGTTTTTCAGAATCAGCACGCGCGCATCGGGACAACCGTCGGCGTCCACCGTGGACAGCGTCATCGCATGCGGCTCGCGGATGCCGGCATCGATTGCCGCCTGCAGCCATTGCGCGAACAGCGGCTCGGGCTGCGCGGGCGCCTGGGCCGGCTCGAAGGGCTGGTAGGGACCGGACAGGGATTGGAGGCTTCGCAGCAGTTCTCTCATGTCGTGCATCTTTCAATCTTTCGTGAACAACGGTGGCATGGCCGGGCAGGACGCAAAGGCTCACCCCCCATGGGGCGGCACCCTGAAGTTTTCCATGATGCGTTTTTCCGCGCGCGCCAGAACGCGCAGCGCGCGCTCCCAGCAGATGCGCATTCGGCCTGGGCGGACTTCAGGCATTGGCTGCTGTGATGCTGCGGTGGCATCCGTGAAGGGTTTTTGATGGGGCATGGCCTGATGCTCGCGCCAGGCCTGACCTCTGTAAAGTTGAATTCAATGACGCTTGAATTCATAATTCCTGATGCGTAATTTGAACCTCGACCAACTGCAGACGCTGATCGCCATTGCCGATCTGGGCACCTTTGCCGCTGCCGCCCAGGCGCTGCATCTCGCGCCGCCCACCGTGAGCCTGCATATCAAGGAGCTGGAGTCGCGCATGCAGGCGGCCTTGCTGATCCGCGGCCGAAGGCATGCGGAACTGACGCTTGCCGGCGACGCGCTGGTGAGCGAAGGGCGCAAGCTGCTCGCGGCCAGCGACGAGCTGATCGACCTGGTGCAGCGCCGCGCCACGGGCCGCGAAGGTCTGGTGAAAGTGGGCGTTTCCGCAGGCGTCAGCACCCGGCTGCTGCCGCTGATGCTCGAAGCGCTGACGCAGCGCAGCCCCGGCGTGGAAGTCAAGCTCGAAGCCGTGGGTTCGGCCGAAGCCATGCTGCGCCTCAAGGCCGCAACGCTCGACATAGCCATCGTTGCCAGCCCGCAGCCCGCGGTAGCGACCATCCGTTTGATCCCCTGGCGAAATGATCCCATGGTGGTGCTGCTGCCCTCTTCCTGGGACGCGCCCGAGCTGGTCACGCCCGAATGGCTGGCCGGCCGCCGCTGGGCATCGTTTGCGCCGGCAACGCAGATGCACGGCTTGATTGCCGCCTGGTTTGGCCAGGCGGGTTTCAATCCGCGCCCCTTCCTGACCCTGAGCTACCCCGGCGCCCTCAAGAGCCTGGCCGCGGCCAGCCAGAGCGCGGCGATACTGCCGCTCGAAGAAGTCAAGGACCAGCGCAACGCCCCCGATGTGCAGATACGCCATCTGTCGCCGCCGCTGATGCGTCCCATGGCGATTGCGCACCGCTATCTGCAGCCACCGAACCTGGCCGTGGACAATGTCCTGAGCGTGCTTGCGGAGTTTGCCAGCTGAGTCCGTCACTCCCTGGATCAGTCAGACCTAGGGCGTGCCGTTTCTTCCATGCAGCAAAAACCCCGGGCGGGCGCTCAGACGCTCGTAGTAGGCGCTGACATTCGGCAGATGGGGATGGGCCAGGGGCGTCTCGAACCAGCGGTTGACCGACAGGCCTATAGGTATGTCCGCCAGCGAGAATGCCGGCCCGGCCACGTAGGCCCCCGTGGCCGCAAGCTGGCCATCGAGTATGGCCATGTGGCGCGACCAATCCGCGCACCCGGCGGCCAGGGCCTGGGCATTCTGATGGTCCGGCGAGCGCCTGACCAACGACAGGAAGACAAAGCTCCACGCGCGGTTGAGGTCCGAGGCCTGCCAGTCCATCCATTGGTCGACGCGGGCCCTGGCCCGGGCGTCAGACGGGTACAGCGATTCGCCGCCCTGGGACGCCGCAAGGTAGCGAATGATGGTGTTCGATTCCCACAGCGTGAAGTCACCGTCCTGTATCACCGGAACCATGGCATTGGGGTTGAGCGCCAGGAACTCGGCCTGCGCCGTGGATTGGAAGCCCGCGCCCCAGTTTTCCTGCGTGAAGGGAATGGCCAGCTCGGCGCAGGTCCACAGCACCTTGCGCACATTGATCGACGAGGCCTTGCCGAGTATCCGCAACATGTTGTGCTCCTTTGGCGGGCGCCCGGCTAGATGCTGATCGTGCCGGACAGATAGCGCACGCAGTGTCCGGCCACTTCCACGCTGGACGCGGTCACTTCGCAAAACAGCGTTCCCGTGCGCCGCGACGCCTGGTGCGCGACCAGAGCATTGCGGCCCAGCCTGGCGGCCCAGTACGGCGCCAGCGCCGCATGGATGGAGCCCGTGACCGGATCCTCGTCGCCGCCATTGGCCGGCCAGAAATAGCGGCTGACGAAATCATGGGACGCACCCGCAGCCGCGGGCCCTGTGACCACCACATCGAGCGGTCCCAGCGTCTTGAGCCGCGGCAGATCGGGCCTGACGGCGCGCACCTCGGCCTCGGTTGCATACACCGCCACATAGGCCTGCTGATTCACAAGACAGGCCGATGGAGCCGGGCTCAGGCCTTCAAGCAGCGCGGCGGGAACCTCAGCCAGCTCCCTGGCATCGCGTCGTGGGAAGCTCATGCGTATGCGGCCGCTGGACTCCCGGGTGGCGGTGACCTGGCCCACGGCCGCGGCCCAGAAGGCAATGACGCTCAGCTCCGGCTCGGCCTCGAACAGCACAAACGCGCTGGCCAGCGTCGCATGGCCGCAAAACGCAATCTCCTTGAGCGGCGAGAACCAGCGGATCTCGAATGCGTCGCGCTCGGCGCTCCAGACCAGGAAGGCGGTTTCGGAGAGATTGTTCTCGGCAGCAATGGATTGCAGCACCGGCTCGACAAACCATGTCTGCAGCGGGACCACCGCGGCCTGATTGCCCTTGAATCGTTCCGAGGTGAAGGCGTCAATGATGTGCAGGGGAAATTGCATGGCAAGTGGGTGAAGTTGACCGAGGTGTTATTCCGCAAATTATGGGGTGGTGGGGCTCTTCATGCCAGACGGCTGGTGCCTGAATCAGGAAAGCTTAGCCTTTGGCTGAAGCTGCATACGCCACCGCGTTGCGCCATTGAGCAGGTCGCTAGTCAAGCGTGTGCAAGCCCGTGGGTGTCCAGGCAGCAAAGCAGATCCGCCGAGAACGCGGGAGTATTTCGTCCAGCCATGCCACACCGCGCAATAGCTGTTTTCCGCGACGAACCAGTCCACGGCCAAAATCCGGAATCGGTCTTGTGCAGAAATATCCTATCTGGAATAATGGAATTCGAATTTTTAAGTTCGCAAATTAAATCTGTATAAATAAGAAGCCGGATATGAAAAAACCATTGCCTCGCCTTGCTGCCTCCTTTATTGCAATTGCTGTGTTTGGCTCTAGCTCTGCATGGGCCCAAAGTCTCAGCGCACCCCAAAGAAATGCGGTCCGCTCGGCCACCCAGTACTTGAGCATACAAGGATTCTCACGTGATGGCTTGATTCGACAGCTTTCCTCGGATGCCGGCGACGGATATAGAATTTCGGATGCGACAGTTGCCGTAGATAGTCTCAATGTGGATTGGAACAAGCAAGCTGTGAAATCCGCAAAGCAGTACCTCAAGATGATGGGGTTTTCATGCAAGGGACTTACTGAGCAACTTTCGTCGAGTGCGGGTGATCAATACACCCCCAGCCAAGCAAGCCATGGAGCGCGTGCTGCCGGTGCATGCTGAAGACCCCCAGGCGACAGCTCGCAAGCTGCTTCAAAAAATTCTTGCTCTCGAGTGTCAACCATTATTGGCACATTGGGTTTTCGCGGCGCGCAGGCATGGCAATTGATTTCTCGAATCAGCAATGATCTTTGCTTACAGCGAATTACTCATTACCGGAAGACTTCAAGCTCTGCAGCGAGCCGGACTTTATTATCTGGCTCTCTCAGTTTTGGTTAAAAATCTGCAGCCTTGGCCAACAATTTTCAAATGGCTTTATAAAATCAAGAAACATTCAGATGGGCCCAAGACTTTGAATGGCTCACTCCAGACAGCATCCCATGTCCCATTGCCTGCGTTCACAGAGGCCAGCTTGCGCCAGCAAGTTCCGCTGGCTCAGTTGAGTTCTCCCACTGACGTCACCTGCTGGCGCACCGCCTCCACCAGCAGCGTCGCCAGCCGGCTTGCCGGCGCCTCGGAGTGCGCCTGGGCGCGGTAAAGCACCAGCGAAATCTGCGGCAGCGCGGGCAGCGACAGGACTGAACGCTCCAGCGTGCGCACCTGCGCGGGCAGCCCGAAAGGCGTGCGCACCGTCAGGCCCAGGCCGG
>JBBKVU010000106.1:0-5293 GCA_037968595.1 Comamonas sp. | reverse complement strand
CCGGCGCCAGCGCCGCCCAGCTGCCCGAGGCCTGCACGCGTGCGCGGCCATCGGGCGTGCGCGCCACGGCCAGCAGGCCGTCTTCGTCGTACAGGGGCTGGCCTTCGGGGGTGAAGCGCAACAAGGCGCCGCGGTAGATATGCATGTGAGAAGCTTAACGTCAGGCGGTGAAAAACCGCGTTGTATTCAATGGCCCAGCGTGGCTTGCACGCCTTCCACCAGCCATTTCATGTCGAGGATCTGGGCATCGGTCAGCGCCTTGCCCTTGGGGATCACCACATGGCCGGCGTTGTCGCGCACATCGGCCCTGGCGGCGGCAAACGGCTGGATACGGCCCTGGGCCATGAGCCGCTGCTGGTCAAGCACTTCCTTTTGCACCGCGGCCGGCACCTTGCGGCCAAAGGCCTCGAGGCGGATCATGCCTTCGCGCACCCCGCCCCAGACATCGCCGCTGGCCCAGCTGCCATCGCGCACGGCGCGCGCGCGCCGCGTGTAGTAGTCGCCCCACTGATGGGTCACGGCCAGGATCTGCGCGTCGGGCGCGACCTGGCGCATGTCCGAGTGGTAGGCAATGGCAAACTTGCCGCGCTCCTGCGCCGCGACCATCACGGCATTGGTTGCCGAATGAAAGGCCAGCACGTCCGCGCCCTGGTTCATCAGCGTCATCGCGGCATCGCGCTCCTTGACTGGATCGAACCAGGTATCGAGCCAGATCACCTTGACCTGGGCCGCGGGATTGACCGAACGCATGCCCAGCGTGAAGGCGTTGATGCCCTGCAGCACTTCGGGAATCGGAAAGCCCGCGACGTAGCCGGCAATGCCACCCTTGCTCATGCGCGCCGCGGCAATGCCCGACAGATAGCGGCCCTCGTAGTAGCGCGCGTTGGCGGTGGCGACATTGGCCGCGCGCTTGTAGCCCGTGATCGATTCGAACTTCACATCGGGAAACTCGCGCGCCACGCGCAGCGCGGGCTCCATATAGCCAAAGCTGGTGGTGAAGATCAGCTGGTGGCCGTTGCGCGCCAGATCGCGCAGCACGCGCTCGGCGTCCGGGCCTTCGGCGACATCGGCCACCACGGTGGTCTTGAGCTGCTTGCCCAGCGCGGCCTGCGCGGCCTTGCGGCCGGCGTCGTGCTGGTGCGTCCAGCCGGCGTCGAACACCGGCGTGACATAGACAAAGGCCGCCGACAAAGGCTTGTCGGCGTCGGTCTTGGCGGACGTCTGGGAAAAAACGGGGGCGAAAAAACAGGCGGCCGCGAGCGCGGCTGCGAGGTTTTTGTACATGGTGGTCCTCTACATGGCCCGGAAGCAAAAACGCCTGCCGCAGCGGGCACTGCGACAGGCGGGGCGGATTCTAGCCTGCGCCGCCGATGCAGCCTGGCGCAGGGTTTCTGCGCTGGCAAGGCGGCCGCGGCGCGTCCTATCCTCAAGCCAAAGGAGATAGAAACATGCCTGAGTTTGTCGACCATTCGCCCGCCGGCGAGTGCATTTTCTGCCGCATAGTCAACAAGGAACTGCCCGCGGCGCGGGTGCATGAAGATGCGCTGACCCTGGCCTTCATGGACATCGGCCAGGTCACTCCCGGCCATGTGCTGATCGCCACCCGGCGCCATGCGGCCACGCTGCTGGACCTGACCGAAGCCGAGGCCGCGGCCGTGATGCAGACCGCGCAGCGCCTGGCCCGGGCGCAGCAGGCGGCGTTTGCGCCCGAAGGCATCACCTTGCTGCAGGCCAATGGCGCGGCCGGCGGCCAGACCGTGGGGCACTTCCATGTGCATGTGGTGGCACGCCATGCAGGCGACGGCGTGAGCTTTGCCTGGCCGCGCAAGGAGCCGGGAGCCGAGGTGATCGCGGGCTATGCGGCGCAGCTGCGCGCGGCGCTGGGCTGAGCGGCCAACCGCGTGTCCTCATGCCTGGAGTGCAGGGCGAAGTGGCCAAGCCGTTCATGGTGAGCCTGTCGAACCATGAACGCACTATCCTCAAGCCGCCAGGCCGTTCATCCTTTGAGGCGGCCGGCGAGGCAGGCCCGGGACCAATGAATCAGCCATTCTCCCAAACCCAACGCTTCACTGCGCGGCAATCGCATCTTCCGCGCCATGGCGCACAAAGCATTCGTCAAGCTGCTCGATCCAGGCGCGCTTGCGCGCCTCGCCGACAAAGCTGGCCTGCAGGCTGTTGCGCGCCAGCAGGTAGGCCTGGGCCGCACCCATGCCGGTGGCGGCAAACAGCTGGGCGAAGTTCTCGTTGATGTAGCCGCCGAAATAGGCCGGATCGTCGGAGTTCACCGTGACCATCAGGCCGGCGTCCAGCATCTGCGGCAGGTTGTGCTCGGCGAGATCGGGAAACACCTGCAGCTTCTGGTTGGACAGCGGACACACGGTGAGCGCGATGCGCTCGCGTGCCAGCCGCTGCATCAGCGCGCCGTCGTGCTGCGCCTGCACGCCATGGTCTATGCGTTCCACTTTCAAGGTGTCGAGCGCGCCCCAGATATAGGCCGGCGGCCCCTCTTCGCCCGCGTGGGCGACAAGATGCAGGCCCAGCTCGCGGCACTGCGCGAACACCCGCGCGAATTTCTCGGGCGGGTGGCCCAGCTCGCTGCTGTCCAGGCCCACGCCGATGAAGCGGTCGCGCAGCGGCATCGCCTGGGCCAGCGTCTTGAACGCATCGTCCTCGCTGAGGTGGCGCAGAAAGCTCAGGATCAGCGCGCAGGAAATGCCCCAGTCGCGCTCGGAGTCGCGGCAGGCGCGGTACAGGCCGTTGATCACCGAGGCCATGGGCACGCCGCGCGCCGTATGGGTCTGCGGATCGAAGAAGATCTCGGCATGCACCACATGGTCGCTGACCGCGCGCGCCAGGTAGGAGCGCGCCATGTCGTAGAAGTCCTGCTCGTGCAGCAGCACGCTGGCGCCCGCGTAGTAGATGTCGAGAAAGCTCTGCAGGTCGGTGAACGCATAGGCGCGGCGCAGGGCCTCGACATCGGCATAGGGCAGCTCGATCTGGTTGCGCCGGGCCAGCGCGAAGATCAGCTCGGGCTCGAGCGAGCCTTCGATGTGGATGTGCAGCTCGGCCTTGGGCATGTCGCGCAGCAGGTCCTTCAAGGACGCATCGGTCAGGGCATGGGACATCAGCAGACTCCAAAGGAAATGCCGCGCGACTTCAGGTAGCGGCGATAGGCCACCGACATGCGGTCGGCGGCGGAGTTCAATTCTGCACGCGGATCGAGCGGCAGGCATTTGGGTTGTTGCGATTCCAGCACCGGTTGGTCCTGGGTGAAGATCGTATGCTGGAACGCCTGCAGCTGCGCGTCGGCGGTCTCGAAGTCGGCGACCGCGAGGCGGAACCAGACGCGGCTGGACTCGGGCGTGACCGGGCAGATGAACAGGCCTATGGATTCGTACCAGCCGTCCTTGCTCGTGCCCTCCTCCGGCAGCTTGTTGAGCAAGGCGGTGTAGGGATCGGTCACCTCGTAGGTGTAGTGCACGTCGGCGGCAGTGGTGGAATGCAGGTTTGACTGCGGCTGGCGCACCTTGCAGTTGGTCGCCCTGACGCCCCTGGGCGTGGTCTCGACGCCGTAGCGCTCCATGGCCGTGGCGTCGCGCGAGCCCAGCCAGCCTTCGTGCACAAAGCCGAAGTGCGACATGTCGAGGAAGTTCTCGATGATGCGCGGCGCGCTGGCGGCGACGTCGTAGGGGCCGCAGTTGAGCTTGCGCAGGCGCGCGTCATCTTCCGCGGGAAACTGCGGCAGCGGGGTGTCCGCGGCTTGCAGCTGCACCCAGACCAGGCCATGGCGCTCCTGCACCGCAAACGCGCGCACGCAGTGCGCGGGCGGCGGCACGAAGTCGGGCACGGCAGGCACTTGCGCGCAATGGCCGTCGCCCTCGAACTGCCAGCCGTGGTACGGGCATTCGAGCCGGTCGGCCTGCACCCGACCCATCGACAGCCGCGCGCCGCGGTGCGGGCAGCGGTCGACAAACGCATGCGCCTGCCCGGCCAGATCGCGCCACAGGACCAGGTCCTGTTCCAATAATTGCACGGCCAGCGGCGCATGCACGACGGCCTCGGTCAGAGCCACCGGATGCCAGAGAGATTTTTCCATCGCGCCGAGTGTATTCGCCATGCACAAGGGCTGCCGATGGCAGCCCTTATGACCTAGCGTTCAGGTAAAGACTTACTTCTTGTCACCGGGAACATTGCCTTCCACGCCCTTGACGTAGAAGTTCACGCCCGACAGGAACTTGTCATCGGCCACGGTGTCTGCCGCGACCACGGGCTTGCCGTCCTGGCCGGCAATCGGGCCCTTCCAGATCGTGAACGTTCCGTCCTTGAGGCCGGCCTTGACTTCCTCGACCTTGGCCTTGATTTCGGCCGGCACGTCTTCGGCAATGGACACCAGGTCGATCGCGCCTTCCTTCACGCCCCACCAGCTCGAACCCGTGGCCCAGCTGCCGTCCAGCGCTTCCTTGGTGGCCTTGCTGTAGTAAGGCGCCCAGTTGATGATGGCCGAGCCCAGATGGGCCTTGGGGCCGTAGGCGGTCATGTCGGAATCCCAGCCGAAGGCGCGCTTGCCCTTTTCCTGCGCGGTCTTGAGCACGGCGGGCGAGTCGGTGTTCTGGAACAGCACGTCGGCGCCGCCATTGATCAGCGAGGTCGCGGCTTCGGTTTCCTTGGGCGGGCTGAACCATTCTTTGACCCAGCCCACCTTGGTATTGATCTTGGGATTGACCGACTGCGCACCCAGCGTGAAGCTGTTGATGTTGCGTATCACTTCGGGAATCGGCACCGAGCCGACCACGCCCAGCGTGTTGCTCTTGGTCATCGCGCCGGCAATGATGCCCGCCAGATACGCGCCTTCATAGGTACGGCTGTCGTAGGTGCGCACGTTGGCCGCGGTCTTGTAGCCCGTGGCATGCTCGAACTTCACACCCGAGAAATCGGGAGCGATCTTCTGCAGCGCTTCCATGTAGCCGAAGGTGGTGCCGAAGATCAGCTTGTTGCCCTGGCCGGCCATGTCGCGCAGCACGCGCTCGGCGTCCGGGCCTTCGGGAACGCTCTCGACATAGCTGGTCTGAATCTTGTCGCCGAACTCCTGCTCGAGCTTCTTGCGTGCCTGGTCGTGGGCATACGACCAGCCGCCGTCGCCGACGGGACCGACATACGCAAACGCGATCTTCAGCGGCTCGGGCTTGGCCGGAGCAGGGGCGGCTGCAGGCGCGGCGGCCGGGGCAGCAGCGGCAGGTGCCTCCTTCTTGCCGCAGCCCACCAGCACGGCTGTCGATGCGACGGCGGCCAGAGC
>JBBKVU010000105.1:0-3966 GCA_037968595.1 Comamonas sp. | reverse complement strand
GCCAGCAGGCCGGCGATCGCGCCGCCAAACGAAAAGCCGGCCAGGTGCACCGGGCCCTGGGGCACCAGATGCTCCACGCCCAGGCGCAGGCTTTCCACCAGCAGTTCCAGGCGTTCTGGCGCGTGCGCGGTGGCCGCGAAGTCGGCGGAGTCGCCAAAGCCCGCGAGGTCGGGAACGATCACGCGGAAATGCCGGGCCAGCGCCTCGATGTTGCGAATCCAGTGCGTCCACGCGCCATGGCCGCCGTGGATCAGCACCAGCGGCGTGCCCGCCCCCCAGACGCGCCAGCGGGTTTCGCAGCCGCCCAGCTCAAGAACATGGTGGCCGGCGCGGCGGTCGCAGTCGGCAATCAGCGCTGCCGCGGCCTGGACTTCATCGGGTGGAAAGGCAATCATCTGCGCGTGGGTCTCGGTCAATATTGCATTATCAGCGCGTCCACCGCCATCACGCCCTGGCCTTCGGCCATGACCATCAGCGGGTTGACTTCGGCTTCACTGACCTGCAGTTCGGGCCGCAGCGCGAGCTGCGACAGATTGGCAATGGCCTGGGCCAGGGCCTCCAGGTCGCCCCTGGCCTTGCCTCGCAGTCCCGACACGGTCTGCAGCATCTTGACTTCGCCGATCATCTCGCGCGCGGTCTCGACGCTGACCGGTGCCAGACGAATGCTGCGGTCGCGCATCACTTCTGCCCAGATGCCGCCCGCGGCCAGCATGATGATGGGGCCGGCATCGGCGTCGACGCGGTAGCCGACCAGCACTTCGGTCAGGCCGCGGCGCATGGGCTGCACCAGCACCTGATCGCAGGCAATGCCGGGCGCGCGCTCGGCCAGGTTGCGCCGCAGCGTGGCAAACGCATCGGCCAGCTGCTGCGCGTTCTCAATGCCCAGCACCACGCCGCCGACTTCGGTCTTGTGCGGTATCTGCGCCGAGCAGACCTTGGCCACGACGGGGTAGTCGAAGGGCAGCGCGGCCGGCGGCGTGGCGATGGCGAACGTCGCCGCCGGCGCATGCGGCACCTGCAGCGTGTCGAGCAGCGCATAGGCCTGGGCTTCGTCGAGGGCCGGCGCAAGGGCGTGGCCTGGCGCTGCACGCACCGTGGCGCGCGTGCCGGGAACGCGCCGGGCCAACACCGAGGCAATCGCATCGGCGCAGGCTTCGGGCGAGCGGAAGCAGGGAATCTGTGCCTGCGTCAGCTGAGCCAGGGCCTGGGGTGCGTCGGGCACCAGCATCGCCAGCAGCGGCTTGGCGTGGTGGGCGCTGTCCATGATGGGCTTGACGGCCAGATCGGGATTGAAGCGCGCCGACGATCCCACGACCGCCACCACCATGTCGAATTCGGGCGCCTCGAGCAGGATGTCTAGCGCTTTCTTCATGACTTCGTACTTGGTGCCGGCCAGCGTCAGATCGAGCACCCGGCCTGCGCTGCCGGGAATGTTCGCCGCCTGCAGCTTGGCCAGGGTCTCGGCCGAGACCGGCTGCACCGTGACATCGCGGATTCCCAGTTGGTCGACGACCATTGCCGCGCCGCCTCCGGTGGTGGTGACCACGCCCACGCGCTTGCCGGCCGTGGGGGCCAGTGCAATCTTGCGCGCCAGCGGAAACACCTCGAACAGGGTTTCCAGCATTTCCACGCGCACCACGCCCAGGTCCTTGAGGAATGCGTCGGCAATATCGTCTTCGCCGGCAAGCGCACCGGTGTGCGTCGCGGCCATTTCCGCGGCGGCGCTGGAGCGCCCCAGCTTGTAGGCGACCACGGGCTTGCCGCGCCTGGCGGCTTCGCGCGCAAACGCTTGGATGGCGTCGCCATGGCGCAGGCTCTCGAGAAACAGCACATAGCCCTGGATGGCGGGGTCGTCCAGCGTGGCCGCGCAGATTTCGCCCACGCTCAGATCGACTTCGCTGCCCACCGACACCAGGCCCGCAAAGCCCACGCCGCGCGCCTTGCCGCGCGAGACCAGCGCGCCAATCATGCTGCCGCTGTGGGAGGCGACAAACACATTGCCCTGGGGCATGTCGGGCTCGGCAAAGGCCGCGTTGGCGGTCAGCATCAGGCCGTTGCCGGGGTTGACCACGCCCAGGCTGCTCGGGCCCAGAATGCGGATGCCGGTCTTCCGGGCGATGGCGCGCAGCGCGTCTTCCCGCGCCACGCCTTCGGCGCCCGACTCCGAGAAGCCGCTGGCCAGAATGGTCACCAGCTTCACGCCCAGATCGGCGCATTCCTGCACCGTGGGCACGACGGAATCGGTGGGCGAGAGCACAAACACATGCTCGGGCACTTCGGGCAGCGCGCCAAGACTCGGCCAGGCTTTCTCGCCCTGCACCTGGGTGCGGTTGGGGTTGATCGGGTAGATCGTTCCCGCAAAGCCCGAACGGCGCATGAACTGCAGCGGCCGCCCGCCGGTCTTGTTCACGTCATCGGATACGCCGACCAGCGCAATGCTCCTGGGGTAGAGCAGGGCCTGGCAGATGGAGGCGGGAGAGGAGAGGGACATGAAGGATTTCTGGTAGGGAATGGGAACAGCAGGGGCGTGCGCAGCCTGGTTCAGGCCTTGGCCGGACGCTGGGAGAAAGTCCGGCCGAACACGCCTTCGGCAATGCGGTTCTTGAGCATCTCGATCGAGCCGCCGGCAATCATCCAGCCGCGGGTGCGGCGCACGCAGTATTCGACCAGTGCTTCCTGACTGAAGCCCATGCCGCCCATGACCTGCATGGCTTCATTCGATGCCTCCCAGCCCGCGAGATTGCAGGCCAGCTTGGCCATGGCCGTGCTCTGCGCGCTGGGCAGGCCATGCTCGCCTTCCAGCGCGGCCTTGTAAAGCAGCAACTGCGCCTGCTCGAGCTTCATCCACATCTCGGCAAACTTCCATTGCAGGCCCTGGAATTCGCACAGCTCGCGGCCGAACTGCTTGCGTATCAGCGCATGCTCGCGCGCCTGGTTGAACGCATAGCGGCCCAGGGCCAGCGCACGCGCCGAGTTGCCCAGGCGCTCGACATTGAAGCCCGAGATCTGCTTCTTGAAGCCGCCCGGGCCGAGCAGCAGATTGGCCTTGGGAATGCGGCAGTCCTCGAAATACAGCTGCGACCATTGCTCGCCGTTCATGAAGTTCGACGGCGTGCCGACGACAAAGCCCGGCGTGCCTTTTTCCACCAGCACCGAACCGATGCCGCCGACGCCGGGGCCAAAGCGCACATAGATCAGAAACAGCTCGGCTTCGGGGCTGTGGGTGGAGAACACCTTGGAGCCGTTGATCACATAGCTGTCGCCGTCTTCCACGGCGCTGGTCTTGAGCTCGGTGGCGGCCGAACCGGCGTCGGGCTCGCTCATGCCCAAAGAAATGAGCTTTTTTCCAGCCAGCAGATCGGGCAGGAAACGCTGTTTCTGCTCGGGCGTGGCGTACTCGACAAAGGTGCGTATCGGGCCGAAATTGCCCGCCTGGACGATGTCGGCGCTCTTGGGGCAGGCCAGCGCAATCTGCTGTATCGCCAGCACCGCATGCATCAGCGTGCCGCCCTGGCCGCCGTCTTCCTCGGGAAACGCAATGCCCAGCAGGCCCTGCTCGGCCAGCAGCTGGGCAGTCTCCCAGGGGTAGCTGCTGGCATGGGCGCGCTCCAGCGCCCCGGGCGCGAGCTTGTCCTGGGCAAAACGGGCGACGCTGTCGGCAAATGCCTGGTGTTCTTCGGAAAGTTCGAAATTCATGGTGTGACTGGCCTCTGGGTAGTTGGGCCAATGATGCGGGGAATTTCGCCGTCCAGTCTTTCCACTTGGTTGCCCAGAGATGACTAAAAGTCATTTCACGGCAGGCAGAAAAAGAAGCCTTCTTCAGCCTTGCTCGAGCTCCTGCAGGAACGCTTCGTAGAAGTCGCGCAGGCGTTGCTGGCGCAGGGCGGCGCGGCGCGCGCCTTCGGCGGTCTGAAAGCCCTCGGCCAGGCGCAAAAGTTTGGTCTGGAAATGATCGAGGGTGTAGCG
>JBBKVU010000104.1:0-3808 GCA_037968595.1 Comamonas sp. | reverse complement strand
GGTGCGTCAATGGCCACACCGATGCCGAATGCCTGCGCTTTGACGGCGATCGCGCGGCGGTGCGCCAGCAGACGGTGGAGCATGCGCTCAAGGGCTTGCTGCGGCGTTTGTAAACCGTTCTTTCTGAGCCTGTTGAGAACCGCTTGAGGACTGGCCGTTCATGGTTCGACAGGCTCACCACGAACGGGGGCAACCCGTTCGTCCTGAGCCGGCCTCGCCGGCCGCGTCGAAGGATGAACGGCCTGCCCGAGAAACCCAGCTACTTCACCCGCGCCATCAACTTCCGGCTACTGTCAGTCAGCCCCGTGACTTCGACAGCACACCCATGCGCACGCAGCCGCTGCACGACTTTCTCCAGCGCGCCCACGGCGGTGATATCCCAGAACTGCGCGCCGCTGGCATCGATGCGCACCGCCCGCCCTTCGGCGCCGCGCACGTCGAAGGCGTCGACCAACGCATCGGCCGAGGCAAAGAACACCTGGCCGGTGACGGTCCAGGTGCGCGTTTCAGCCGCATCGTCATCTGCGACGCGCACCTGCAGCAGCTGCGACACCTTGGCCATGAAGAACACACCGCTGAGCAGCACGCCCACGGCGACGCCGACCGCGAGGTTGTGCGTCATCAGCGTCAACACCACGGTTGCCAGCATCACCGTGGTCGAAGTCCGGGGGTGACGCGCGATCTCGCCTATGCTGGCCCAGTTGAATGTGGCCACCGACACCGTGACCATGATGGCCACCAGCGCCACGACCGGCACCAGCGCCACCCAGGGCTTGAGCAGCACGATCAGCAGCAGCAGGAACACGCCGGCAAACAGCGTCGACAGCCGGCCGCGCCCGCCATAGGTCACATTGCCCACGGCCTGGCCTATCATGCCGCAGCCCGCGATGCCGCCAAAGCAGCTGGCCGCGACATTCGCCAGGCCCAGGCCCGTGCATTCGCGGTTCTTGTCGCTGGGCGTGTTGGTCATTTCATCGACCACCGCCGCGGTGAGCACCGACTCGAGCAGACCCACCATGGCAATGGCAATGGCCGGCAGCGCGATGATGCGCAGCGTGTCCCAGACCAGCGGCACATCGGGCAGGCCGAACGCAGGCAGCGCATCGGGCAGATGGCCCAGATCGGCGACGGTCGCCACCGGCAGGCCCAGGCCTGCGGCCAGCAGCGTCAGCACCAGCACGCAGATCAGCGGTGAGGGAATCGCCGCCAGGGCCGCGATGTTCAGGCGGCGTGCCATCCAGGGCAGGCCGTAGATCAGCGCCAGCCCCAGCGCCAGCAGCGCCCAGCCCGCGCCATTGGCCTTGTGCAGATGCGGCAGCTGCGCGCTAAAGATCAGGATGGCGAGCGCGTTCACGAAGCCGGTGCGCACCGAGCTTGAGACAAAGCGCACCAGCAGCCCCATGCGCAGCCAGCCGAAGATGATCTGCACCAGTCCCGCGAGCAGGCCCGCGGCCAGCAGATACGACAGCCCATGCGAAGCCACCAGGGGCGCGGCAACCAATGCCACCGAACCCGCGGCCGCCGACACCATCGCCGGGCGCGCGCCCGCAAACGCGATGACGATGCTGATCACGAACGAGGCATACAGCCCCACGGCCGGATCCACGCCGGCGACAAACGAGAACGCGATGACTTCGGGAATCAGCGCGAACGTCGCCACCGCGCCGGCCAGCAGCTCACGCGGAATGCTAGGCGCCCATTCGGCGCGCAGACGGGTCAGCAAAGGGGTGGCCATAAGAATGAAGGCTCAGGGCGAGCAGGCTCGAAATCGGCGCGGCCCAGCATGGGGGGCAGCGAGCAAGGGCCGCCCCGCAGCGAGGCTGCCGTCCCCCTCCACCGAAGGATGAGAGGGGGAAGCCGCGTTAGCGGCTCAGGGGGTGCCTTAAATCAAGCCCCGTGGCATTTCTTGAACTTCTTGCCGCTGCCGCAAGGGCAGGCATCGTTGCGTCCGGGCTGCACGCCCTTGACGATGGTTTCCTGGCGCGGACCCATGCTCTTCCACAGCTGGCGCAGGTCGTAGATGCCCCAGATGGCTTCGCCGAACTGTTCGACGCGCGCCTGGCTGGTGCTGGCCGGGCCGTTTTCATCGTACATGCAGACTTCGGGCTTGCCGGTGTCGTCTTCGGTCAGGGCAACCACCGATTCCAGCGCGGCGTCGAGCCACTGCGCGGCTTCCTTGTCGCGCGGAGCAGCCCACTCTTCGGGCCAGTTTTCAACGGCAAACATGAAGCCCAGCGCCCAGACCTGGCCAAACGAAGGAATCTCCTGGCCTTCCATTTCAGCGCGCTCTTCCTCGGGCAGGCTGGCGATCGCGCCGCGCATGTCCATGGCTTCGGGCTGGAACGTGCGATCGTCGTCCAGCGTCTTCACGTCGGCGTCAAGCTGCTGAGACACTTCATCCCAGCGCGCCTGCCACAGCGCCAGGAAACGTTCCTGCTGCTCGATGTCCTTGAACGCTTCGATCTTGGGCAGGGGTTGGCCTGCGGTGACTTCGAGTTCGGCGCCGTCGCCCAGCAGCATGGGCAGATATTCGGCCGGGGGAATCGCGCGACGCGTGCAGACCAGCGCCGTGAGGAAGCCGTCGCAGAATTCCCACTGGGGAATTTCCTCGCCGCGCGAGCGCAGGTCTTCGAGAATCAGGTCCAGCTCTTCGAGCGCGTCGCCGTCCAGCGCAGCATCGGCTGCCGCAGCATCGGCTGCCGCAGCCTCGGCTGCCGCAGCATCGGCTGCCGCCAGGTCTTCATCGGCGGGAATGGGAGTGTTTTGTTCGGTCATGGTGGAAACTTTCGTGGAGGCCGCAGCCATCACAGGAGCGCGACACGGCCGGGGCTGCGCGTGCACGCAGCAGACAATTGCCGGCAGTGTAGCCGTCCGGCATAGTCACAGCCGGGCATGGGAGTATCCGGCCTCAGCCCGCAAGCGCGGGTTCGGGCTGTGACGCGAGCAGCAGATTGCCCACGGTCGCGCCCAGCAGCGCCAGGCGCTTGCGCAGCACCAGCACCGCCTTGTCCTTGCTCAGCAGCAAGGCGCGGTGCTGCACCGCAAGCGCGAGAAAGTGCTGGTCGTCGGGGTCCTTGCAGATCACCTGGATTGCGGGCGCTTGAGGCTGATAGGCCACGCCGGCATCGAAGGCGGCCAGCACGCCGGCCGCGCTCAGGCCGTAGAAGGCGACGCGCGGCGCGATCTGGGGATAACCCAGGACACGCTCGAGCTCCACGCGCTGGGCAGCATCGGCAATCCAATGCAGCCGGTCTGCATCGAGCAAGGCGCGCACCGGTGCGATCGCCGGGTCGTCGAAGACCAGCAGATCAAGCACCATGTTGGTGTCCAGCACCAGCGGACGCGGCTGATCGCCCAGCGCCGCCGCATGGGCCGCATTGCACTGCGGCCAGCGCAGCACGATCTTCATGCCTGGGGCGCTGCGCCGTCGGCGTTCTTGCGCGGCTTGACCGCGCCCTTGATCATGTCGAAGCGGAACATGCGGCATTCGATGGGACCGTTCCACAGCGGCACGCGGCGCGACTCCTTGAGGCGCATCTTGCCGGGCAGCTTGAGGTCGGGCGTGAGCATCCAGGCCTGCCAGCCGCTGTAGTTCTTCTTCCAGTGCGATGCGAGTTCATTGAAGAACTCGACGCCGTCCTCGGTCTGCGCGGTTTCGCGGCCCACCTGCTCCACCTGGCCCATGCGCTCGGCCGCATTGCGCCCGGCCGTACCGGCAGCGGCAATACGCTCGCCGTAAGGCGGGTTCAGCACCATCACGCCGGGCTCTTCGCTGGGCGGCATGCGCTGCAGCGCGTCGCCGCCGCGC
>JBBKVU010000103.1:0-10147 GCA_037968595.1 Comamonas sp. | reverse complement strand
TTCATTGATCTTGCGGCCGTACGAGGGGACGATGGTCTTGAGCTTTTCCTTCCAGCCGGCTTCCATTTCCTTGGGGAAAGCCTGGGCCAGCAGGTTCAGCATGATCGGCGGCGCGGTCGATGCGCCCGGCGAGGCACCCAACAGGGCGGCAATGGTCTTGTCCTTGTCGGTCACGATCTCGGTGCCGAACTGCAGGAGAGGGCCTTTTTCCGGATCATTCTTGATGATCTGCACGCGCTGGCCGGCGGTGACCAGCTCCCAATCCTCGCGCTTGGCGTTGGGGTAGTACTTGACCAGCTCGGCGTGGCGATCGGCATCGCTCAGTTCGGCTTGCTGCAGCAGGTACTTCACCAGGTCGAGGTTCTCGCTGCCGACCTTGAGCATCCCGGCCACGTTGTTGTGGTTGACCGACGAGTACAGATCGAACCAGGAGCCTTCCTTGAGGAACTTGGTGCTGAACAGCGCGAAGGGGCCAAACAGCACCACCGGCTTGTCGTCCAGCTTGCGCGAGTCGATATGCGGCACGGACATCGGCGGCGAGCCGGTCTCGGCCATGCCGTAGACCTTGACCTTGTGGCGATCGGCCACGGCCGGGGCCTTGAACGCCAGGAACTGGCCGCCGACGGGGAAGCCAGCGTAGTTCTTGGCTTCGGGAATGCCCGACAGCTGCAGCAGCTTGAGCGCGGCGCCGCCGGCGCCAATGAATACAAAGCGCGACTTGACGGTGCGTTCCTGGCCGCTCTTGAGATCCTTGACGGTGACGTTCCAGATCTTGTCGTCGCCCTGGCGCAGCGCGGTGACTTCATGCTGCACCTGCAGCTTGAAATTCGGGTTGCTCTGCAGGCCATGGGTCAGCTGGTTGGTGATCACACCGAAGTTGACGTCGGTGCCCAGCGGCATATAGGTGGCTGCCACTTTCTGGCCGGGGTCGCGTCCTTCCATCACCAGCGGGGCCCACTGCTTGATCTGCGCCGGGTCGGTGGTGAACTGCATGCCGTAGAACATCGGGTTCTTGACCAGCGCCTCGTGGCGCTTGCGCAGGTATTCAATGCGATCTTCGCCCCAGACAAAGCTCATGTGCGGTGTCGGGTTGATGAAGTCGCTGGGCTGGGGCAGGCGGCCCAGCTTGACCTGGTGGGCCCAGAACTGGCGCGAAACCTCGAACTGCTCGGCAATGCCGACCGCGCGCTTGGTCTCTATCGATCCGTCCGGCAGCTCGGGCGTGTAGTTCAGCTCGGCAAAGGCCGAGTGGCCGGTGCCGGCGTTGTTCCAGCCGTTGGAGCTTTCCAGCGCCACGCCGTCCAGGCGTTCGAACAGCTGCACGTTCAGGTCGGGCTGCAGCTCCTGCAGATAGGTGGCCAGCGTGATGCTCATGATGCCGCCGCCCACCAGCACGACGTCCACCGGCTTGTCGCTTTCGGCGGCAGGCACCGAGCGCTCATGAAGCGGCCAATAGAGGAACAGCACACCCGTGAGTGCCAAAAGGGCCAGCAGGCTCGCTGCCCATATCTTGAATTTCCGCATGAGAATACTCCGTCTCGTTGGCGAATTGGTTGGAATGGAAAGTAAACGGCGCACGGCGGGTCACCCTTCGTGGATCACCTTCGCTCAGGCATCGACGATGTGCCTTGGCGGGGGTGCCGCATTCGCGGGTTTTGCTGCTTGGCAGCGGCTTCAGCAGATCACCGTGTCGTGGGGCTCGGGCATGACCTCTGCATTGCATTGCCGCTGCGCGGGCGCATTCCTGCACCGGGTTGCGCTGCGGCTTTCCGGGCGTGGCCGCCTCGGTGGGCAATGACTCGCACAGGACTTGCATGTAGTAGTTTTCGGTGCTGGCCGCTGGCCAGGCCACCGTTGCGGACGACAGTGTGCCAGCCATGCAATGAAAATCATTTTTCAGCCCCAATATCATTGCCGCGTCAAGGACATGCGCGACAGCCAGGCGGGGAGGGGGCCTGAGGTCCGCGCGGGCGGCTTGCTGGCAGGCGCAGCAAGACAGCCAAAGCGCTCTATGCGCTGCGCGCTTGCCGTGACCATTCGACGGCGCTGTGCGCCAGCGCAGCCGTCGCGTCAATGGTGGGCAGGGGCGCGTTGGCATCATTGAGCACCACGGGAACCTCGGTGCAGCCCAGCACCAGCGCTTGCGCGCCACGCCCGTGCAGCGCCCGCGCGGCCTGGACCAGCAGTTCGCGCCCCTGATCGAGCCTGCCGGCCTTGACCGCGGCAATGCCTGGCGTGACCCATTCGCGGATTTCGCTCGCGTGGGGCAGTATCCAATGCACCTCATTGCCCGTCGGGGCGCACAGCGGGCGGCGCATGTAAAGGCCCGAGGCCATGGTGGCTTCGGTTGCCAGCAAGCCGATGCGCGCTGCGCTTGCATGGGCGGTGGACGCCTTCTTCAGCGTCGCATCGACGATATGCAGCATGGGAATCGCGACCTGGGACTGGATTTCGTCAAACCAGAGATGGGCCGTGTTGCATGCGATCACGATCACTCCGACGCCCGCGGCCTCCAGCCGTTTGGCGCAGGCGATCAGCGCGGGCAGGGGCGACACGCCTTTGTGCTGGAAAGCCCGGGTCCGGTCGGGAATCTGCGGAATGGAACTGATGAGCGCTGGCACGTGCTCCTGGTCGCTGGCGGCCGGCGTGGCCGCGACCAGCTTGTGCATGAAGTCCACGGTGGCCAGCGGGCCCATGCCGCCGAGCACGCCGACCAGTCCGGGCAGGGACTCGGGCAGGGACTCGGGCATGTGGGCCGAAAGCGGGGAGCGTCCGCGCGCGGCGGTTTTCAGGGAATGGGCGTGGCGAATCTGCATGCCTCGATCCTATGCATGGCCCAGGGTTGGGCTCATAGCGATTGCGCCGCAGTTCATAAGCCCAGCTAATATTACGCCTGCAGAAAGGAGGCCGGCATGCGGCTCAAGCACATCGAGGTGTTCAATGCATTGATGCTGACCGGCACCGTGAGCGGCGCGGCCAAGCTGCTGCATGTGACCCAGCCCGCCGCGACGCAAAGCCTGCAGCTTGCGGAACTGCAGCTGGGCTACCAGCTGTTCACCCGGCAGCGGCGCCGTCTCGTGCCCACGCGCGAAGCGCATGCGCTGTATGTCGAAGTGCAAAAGCTCATGACGCAGCTTGAAAGCGTCAAGCGCCTGGCGCAGGCGCTGGGCGAGGACGATGCCAGCAAGGGCTTGCGCATTCTCATTGTTCCGTCGCTGGCCATTCGCGCCCTGCCCGATGCGCTGAGCCTCTTTCGCCTGCGGCACCCGAAAATCGCCGTGTCGGTGCGTACCCTGCACTCCCACGAGATTGCCCGCGCCATTGCGCTGCAGGAAGGCGACGTCGGCATTGTCTATGGCAACGTGATGCATGCCGGCTTGAGCGAGGCACATATCGCCACCGGCCGGCTGGTCTGCGTGTCACGCGTCGGCAGGAAGGGCGACGACCGGCGCAGCACCGTGGCGCTCGAGGACCTGATGCGCGAGCCTTTCATTCGCATCGACGAGCGCGACCCGCTGGGGGCCATGCTGGCCGACCAGTTTTCGCGCATGGGCGGCAAGCCTGTGGGTGGCATGTCGGTGCAGACCCACCATATCGCCATGGTGTTTGCCGAACAGGGCTTCGGCCCGGCCATCATTGATTCCTTCACCGCTCAGGCCAGCCAGGTGGCCGAACTGCATGTGCGCACCGTGACACCCGAAATTCCGGTCGAGGTGCGCGCCCTGATGCCGCGCGGCGAGATTTCCCAGCGTCCGCTGGCCGACTTCATCGAAGCCATGCGCGCTGCAACCACCAGCGCCTGAGCCTTGGCGCCGGTCTTTCGGCCGCCATGGAAAAACGCCCGATGGGGTGCATCGGGCGTACTGGAGGGGAGGGGGCCAATATCAGCCTAGAGCCGGCCGGGCCACAGCGGGTTGCGGCACCTCGGCGGGAATGGCCTCGGCGGGCAGCAACTCCTCGGCATCCGGCAGGGTCTCGCCCAGCTTGCCCTCCCACTTCGCGACCACGGCCGTGGCAATGCTGTTGCCGATCACATTGGTCGCGGTGCGACCCATGTCGAGGAAGACATCGATGCCCATGATCAGCAGCAAAGCCGCTTCGGGCAGGCCGAACAGCGGCAGCGTCGCCGCCACCACCACCAGCGAGGCGCGCGACACACCGGCCATGCCCTTGCTGCTGATCATCAGCACCAGCAGCATGGAAAGCTGGGTGGCAAACGACATCTCTATGCCGTACACCTGGGCAATGAACAGTATGGCAAACGCCTGGTAGATCATCGAGCCGTCGAGGTTGAAGGCATAGCCCATGGGCAGCACAAAGCCGGTGACCTCGTCCTTGACGCCGAACTTCTCCAGCTGCTCCATGGTCTTGGGATAGGCGGCTTCGCTGCTCGCGGTGAAGAAGGCAATCAGCGTCGGTGCCTTCACCATGCTCAGCAGCTTGAACACCCGCTTGCGCAGCACGACATAGCCGGCGGCAATCAGCACCAGCCACAGCGTTGCCAGGGCGAAATAAAAGCTGGCAATGAACTTGGCGTAGGTTGCCAGCACACCCAGTCCCTGCACCGTGATGGCCGCAGCCACGGCAGCGAACACGCCCACCGGGGCGAAAAGCATCACGTAGTCGGTGACGCGGATCATCACATGCACCAGCTCCTCGAAGAACGACTTGATCACATTGCTGGTCTGGCTCTTGACCGTGCACAGCGCGAAACCGAAGAACAGCGAGAAGACGACGATCTGCAAGACCGAGTTGGTTGCCAGCGCCTCGAAGATGCTCTTGGGGAAGATGCCGACAATGAAGTGCTTGAAGTCCAGCGAAGCGGTCTTGAGGTGGGTGGCAGCGCCCGCATCGGGCAGTGTCAGGTGCGTGCCGTCGCCCGGCCGGAACACATTGGCCCAGAAAAGACCCAGCAGCAGGGACACCAGCGAAGCCGTGACAAACCATCCCAGCGCCTTGGCTCCCACGCGGCCCACGCTCTTGGCATCGCCCATGCTGGCAATGCCGACCACCAGGGTGGCAAACACCAGCGGCGCAATGATCATCTTCACCAGATGAAGAAATATTTCCGTCAGGGCGCTGAAGTAGCTGGCAATTTCCTTGGAGGTCTCCGCAGGAAAGGCGGTGTGGCAGATGTAGCCGACAAGAACGCCGGCGACCAGCGCAATCAGCACCCAGGTGGTGAGTTTGTTGAATTTCATTCTGTCTCCGGGGTCAGGCACGTCCGCCCGGATCCGGGCACGGTGCTAAGCGATAGGGCAGGGGGGTAGAAGGGATAGAGGGAGCGCGCGTGATCTGCTCGGCGGATGGAAATGCGATCGAGACGCAGCCATCGAGCGGTCGTTTCATTTCGTAAAGTGCGCTGATATGAGATGCAAGCAGAGGTGATACAAAAAAGCCTGCTATATTTTAAATAGCAGGCTTTTCAACGGGCGAGAGACTTTTCCAATTGGCCATGCGTGATTTAGCGCACGTGGCCAACGGTTTGGAGTCCTAATCGCAGTTGAGGATTGGCGCGCATTCTACGGCTTTTCCGGAGATGTTTTCTCCAGCTGACTTCCAGCACCCATGCGCCTTTTGGGGGCTTGTTTCCAAGATGGCCGGGCCATGGTGTGCGCGCAGGTCCTGCAAGCCGAATGGCGTCCATCCAGGCGGCGATGCGCATGCATGGGCCGAGCCTGCTGCGTGATTGACCTGATTGACCTGATCGACCGGTGCGAGGGCTACGAGGTGAAGCTGGTCGCAGGGCTGGCGAACTGCAAGCGACCGCTCATCTCACCCGAGTGACTTGCTGCGCGCTGTGGTACAGCCTGAGCGGCAAAGCCGCTGAATATGCCCGTGAACTGGCCAATACCACCGGGCGCCTTGCCTCGACTGCCGCAGTGGTGGGGGCGGCGCTATGCCCTCCACCATTCACCTGTCAGGCGAACTCGATGCCCGTGGTCGCCAGGCCCACCAGATCGATGCGCGTGGCGTTCAGCTCCAGATTGCTGGCCAGCACCGCAAGTTCGGCGCCCGTCACGCCGTGGGCCATGAGGTTGACGAACGGCTGCAACTGCGCCGGAGTTGCGGCGCTGCCCACGACATTGGTCCAGATCAGTTGCGTGACTTCGAGCGATGTGTTCGCACCCAGCGCCTGCAGGCCCAGCTGTGCCAGGCTTTGCGCGCTCACGCCCGCATCCAGCGCGCGAATCACTTCGCCCACCAGCGGCTTGTTGTCGAGCAAGCCCACACCGCCCAGCGCGCCGAGCAGTTTCGCGGCTTCGCCCGCCTGGCCGTCGAGGTCTAGCGCCAGCTTGGTGTCGTTGAGCGTCAAGCGCTCCACGTTGGACAGCTCGAGCATTGCGCCGTCGGTCATGCGCTGCAGAGTGAAACCTGTGGCACTTGCCTCGATGTACGTTTCCGCCAGAGTGGCTGGGAAAACGAGGGTGTCGATTCCTGCGCCGCCGTCCAGGTTCCAGGCCAGGCCCAGGGTGGGGCTGAACGTGTTGTCGCCCGCATCGGCCACGTACTTGGTGGAGCGATCGGCATCCACGCGTATGGCGCCCGCTGCCTCCATGCCGTCGAGCAGCTGCTGCGCAGTCTTGCCGGCTGCCTGTTGCGGGTAGACCTTAGCAAACAGGCCCGCGACTTGCAGGGCTGTCTGGCCGGCGAGCGTCTGGATCACCGCGCCTTCGGACGGCGTCAGATCGCGCCCCATCCATCGCTGGAACAAAAAGGCTGCCGCTTCTTCGGCCTCGCTGTGGGCCACGGTCAGACTTGGGCCGGTCGCAAAGCGCACCTGCTCCACATCGACCATCCAGTCGGAGACGCCGCTTACGCCATGGGTCAGCTTGACGCCCGCGCCGTCAAGCGTGATCGAATAATCGCTGCGCTTGCCTTCCTGCAGTGCCACGTCGAAACCCGTGCCGCCGTTGAGGCGGTCGCTGCCCGTGCCGCCCGACAGCAGATCGTTGCCCGCGCCGCCAAACACGATGTCGTCACCCACATCGCCGTAGACCTGGTCGTTTCCGCCCTTGCTGCCCACGGTGTCGTTGCCGCCGCCGCCGTGGATGATGTCGTCATCGGCGCCCAGCACGATGTACTGGGCGGCGCCGTCGCCGCTCGCCATGTTCTGGCCCGCGCCGCCGATGATGCGCACCGCACCGACCACGGCCAGGAAGTCGACGTTGTCCACCTGGATGGTGGTGCTGTCGGGCAGGGCGCTCGCGTCCAGGATCACGGCCTGCATGCCGTCGCGCGCAATGGCGCTGCCGTTGATGACCAGCGGCACATCGGGGTCAAAGCCCGCGCCGGCCGTGACGGTGATGGTCTGTATGGTCAGCGGGACCGAGGGGTTCACGGACGCCAGGAAGGCTTGGGCGTTGTTGGTCAGTTCGGCGTCGCCACCGGCCGAGCGCTCTATGCGCAGTGTCAATTCCGCCAGCGCTGCGGCACCGGTCATTGGTGCTGGCATGCCCTGGGTCTGCAGCGCCATGCCCACGGGCACGCTGACCTGCAGGATGGAGTGGCCATCTATGCCCTTGACCAGGGGAATGTCGGCCAGCGGTGAAGGCGTACCGGGCGTGTCGGGCCGGCCGGGCAAGACCACCGGAATGCTGATGATGGTGCTGCCGCCGTCGCCGGGCGTGGTCACCACGGGCACGCCGTCGACGGGCACAGCGGTGGGATCGGTCGGCGGTGCAGGCGTCGTATTTGTCACTGCCGTCGCCGCGAGCGGGGCGGCATCGTTGCCGGCGAGGTCCTGGATGGCACTGGCGGCATTGCCCACTTCGAGTTTGTCATAGGCAACGGTCACATTGTCGCCATGGGCCACGGGTTTGGCCAGGGTCAGGGTGACGGTGTTCTTGGCCGCGTTGACGACCACTGCCGTGACCACATTGCGCACCAGACCCACCATCACCGTAAAGGATTCTGGCGCTGGACCGTTGACGTCATCGAGTGTGTCCGACTTGGAGAAGGACAACACCAGGGTGCTGCGATTGACGGCGGCCGACTCAAGAACCGGCGCTTGCGTGTCGATGGTGACAACCAGTGCGTTGGATGCAGCGCTGATAGTGCCAACCGCGCCCAAAGCCTTGGCTGTCACGATGTGCATTCCTTCGGCCAGCGCAACGTAGGTTGTCACTTGCCACACGCCTTTGACGGCACGCGTCGTTGCCAGCACGGTGGTGCCGTCTGTGTCGTACAAGGTGACGAGGGCGCCCGACAGCGTCGAGCCTGAGATTGCGAGTTTGGTGGCATTGGTGATTTGATCCCAGCCCGATTTACCGGTATCGCTGCCGGCCACCAGCCGTAGGCCGACTGGTGGCGGCATCACAATCTGGTCGGCAATACTCGCTTGGTTGAATTCCAGCGGTGCTAGTTCGTGCATTTTGAGCTCCGGTTACGGTATATCTCAACTGGGGCGTCGTGCTTCGTGCAACGGCCACGCCCTCTTCATATCCACGGAAATCCCCAACTTGTTTGTCACCTGCATGGCGAACTGGGCATCGAAGTCAATGGCCACAAGTTACTGTTCACAGAGCATGGACCGGATTCGGTCTGTCGTATGTGCGGTGATCCACAGTGCGGTGGCGTTGTTGTTGCGCCTGACCACACAGTGAACTCGTGTGAGCCTTGGCAGCATGACACGCACCTGACTCGCAGGCACCGAAACTCGCTCGAACGATGCTATCACATGGATTTACGAACCCTCGTTGCTGCCGGACAGGACCCGAGGTTGCCCAAATCTTAGGCAACCTTGGTTCATCAGAACTTCATGACTCCACCATCCTCAGGGATCATCCCCCGATCCTGAACTTTGTTTTCTTGCGCAAAAGCGCGTAATTCCTTGCGGCTGAGCGACATGTGATGCACGACATCCATGTGTACGGTAACGATGGCTGCATTGGGCGCTGCATTGGGCGCTGCTTTGGTGGCGTGCAGTGTGTCTTGCTTGCCCATGATGATGGGATGCTCCTCATATCCACTCATGAGAGAACTTCAGCGTGATGGAGCGTATGTGCTGAGACGCAAATTCACGCTGAGATATGCCTGAACTACTCTCATCGGGTGTTCGACTCCATCCACGCAGTGCCAACGGCCGGCTAAGGCTAGAACGTAGCCCGCGACCGCACGACCTCAACCGGGCCCGGTCCATAGTAGATGCACCGGCAGCGTGCGTCGCGCACTGTGAAGCGACCCGGGAACACTTCGAAGACGCTGTAGTCGGCGGGCAACCCTGGGAGTATGTACATTGCGCCATCAACGTGCGCTGTCCAACCATGCATATTCCCCAAATGGGAATAAAACAAAAAGCCTGCTATCTTTTGGATAGCAGGCTTTCCTTGTGTGGGTTGGTGGGTCGTGCGTGATTCGAACACGCGACCTACGGATTAAAAGTCCGCTGCTCTACCGACTGAGCTAACGACCCAACCTGCTTCACAAAACTTTTGTTCCGATCAGCGAAGAACTCGATTCTAGCATGGAATTTAAGGCACTTTTGGCTCGGTGGCCGCAATTTGGTCTAGCACCCAGCCGGCCGCGCATTGTCCGAAGGTGGCCGTCACGGCCACCACCGAGCCGTAGCCGTGGCAGTTGAGCGTGCCGTCGGCGCTGTCAAGCGCGCACGACGCGTCGGGCGGGGCAACGGTTTCGCGGCTGAAGACGCAGGCCACGCCCATTTTCTTGCCGTCGCGCGGAGCGTTGTGCTCGCGGCGCAGGCGGTAGCGCAATTGGGCCAGCAGCGGGTCATGCGTGGTCTGGCTCAGGTCGTCGATGTCGACCTTGTGCGCCAGGCGCTTGCCGCCGGCCGCGCCCACGCTGATGAACAGCAGCTTGTTGCGGCGCGCGTGCGCCGCCATGGCAGTCTTGGCCTTGACCTGGTCGCAGGCGTCGATCAGCGCCGTCACGCCCGCGGGCAGCAGGGCGGGCCAGTTGTCGGGCTCGACGAATTCCTCTATGCAGTGGACTTCGCAATCGGGGTGGATCTGCGCGATGCGCTCGCGCATCGCCACCACCTTGGCCTGGCCCACGGTCGAAGTGAGCGCATGGATCTGGCGGTTGATGTTGGACTCGGCCACCTGGTCCAGGTCGATCAGCGTGATGCGGCCCACGCCGCTGCGGGCCAGCGCTTCCGCGGCCCAGGAACCGACACCGCCAATGC
>JBBKVU010000102.1:0-2586 GCA_037968595.1 Comamonas sp. | reverse complement strand
CTGGCGGCGCAGGCGCGCGCTCTCGACCGCGCTGTGCGCGGCGGCCAGTTGGTCGGAACGCTGCAGCAGCGCGGCCTGCGCCTGGGCAAAACTCAGCGGCGCCGCCGGTTGCGCGACTGCGCCGCACATGCCCAGCAGAAACATACCGCCGCCCAACAACCAACGCCGGCGCAGCGCAACAAATGACGTCGGTGTCGGCTTCACGCAGTGCTCCTTCCTTTCTCGCTATAAGCCATGAAAAGGATGGGGCCATCATATCGGAAGCCACCGCCGGCAAACGGCCTGCCGGCGACAGCCAAGGCCTGGGCGTCAGGCCTGGGCCGTCATTGCCCGGGTCAGCAGCTCGACGCCCAGCAGGAAGTCGTCTATATCCATGGCTTCGTGCGGATTGTGCGAGCCGTTCTCGTTGCGGATGAACACCATGCCCGAGGGCACGCCGGCATTGGCAAACACCGCCGCGTCATGGCCGGCGCCGCTGGCAATGCGCTCGAGCTTCTCGCCGGGAGCGGCGGCGGCTTGCATGCGATCGAGCCAGCCGGCATCCATGATGGCCGGCTCGGTGAACAGGCGGTCGTCGAATTCGAAGCGCACATTGCGCGCGCGCTCGATGGCCGCGCACTCCTCGCGCATCAAGGTATAGAAACGCTCCAGCGTCTGCGTGTCCTGGCTGCGCACCTCGAAGCTGAACGCCACTTCACCGGGAATCACGGAAACCGCATGCGATTGCGCCGAGGTCGAGCAGATGCCGGTGGTCATCACCATATCCATGCCCATCTGCAGCAGCACGCGCCAGTGTTCGTCCATGCGCGACAGCAGTTCCGCCACGGCCAGCAGCGCGTCCTTGCGCAGCCAGCGCGGCACCGCGCCCGAGTGGCCGGACTCGCCTATGCAGCGGATGAGGTTGTGGCGCACATTGCCGCGTATGCCCGTGACCAGCGCCACGGGCCAGCCGCGGTTGACCATGATGGGCCCCTGCTCGATATGCAGCTCCAGGTAGGCGGCGATGTCGGCGGTGTCGACCAGGGCCTCGCCGCGCGCAATCGCGCCGACATCGGCGCCGCAGCGCAGCATGGCTTCGCTCAAGGTATCGACGCCGTCGCGCCGCGGCCGGGCCAGCGTGGCCGCGGGCAGCTTGCCCAGCAGCGACAGCGAGCCCAGGTAGGCCTTGCCGTACCAGGCGCTTTCCTCGCCGCGCAGCGCCAGCACGCGCACCGGCGGCGCGTCCTCATGGCGCCCGCGCAGGCCGACCAGGATCAGCATGCCGGCAACGATGCCGGCCAGGCCGTCGAAATTGCCGCCTTGCGGCACGGAGTCGGCGTGCGAGCCTATCACCAGGAAAGGCGCGTCGCGCTGGTCCTCGGGCAGGCTCAGCCACAGGTTGCCGGCGCGGTCGCTTTCGCAGCGCAGATCGAGTTCCTGCGCCTTGTCGGCAAGAATGCGCAGCGCGCTGTTCTCGCCCTGGCCATAGCTTTCGCGCGTCACGCCCAGACCGTCGCGTGTGGCTTCGCGGATTTCGGCCAGCAGCGATTCGGCCAGCGCACGGGTGTCAATCACGGTGGTGCAGTCCATCATGCTCCGGTCCCTCCGTTGCGCAGCGACCAGGCCACGGGCGAGGCCGAGAAATCGGCCAGCGTCGCCTGTTGCGCGCTGCTCAGCTGGCCGCTGGCCAGCAGGGCTTGATGCAGGTGTTTCCAGGTGGCCAGCGCGTGCAGCGACAGACCGTGCTCGGCCAGCGTGCTGGCTTCCTGGGCGTAAAGCGCGTAGTCGAGCAGCACCAGCACGTCTTCGACCACCGGGCCCGCGCGGCGCAGCGCCGCGACGGTGCCAGCCTTGGAGCGGCCGTCGGTGGTCACGTCGTCGACCAGCAGCACCTTGGCATCGGCCGGCAGACGGCCTTCGAGCTGGGCCGTGATGTCCCAGCCCACCGGGCGCTTGCGCAGATAGAGCATGGGCAGTTCCAGCCGCTCGGCCAGCCATGCCGCAAAGGCAATGCCCGAGCTTTCCGTGCCCACGATGGCATTGATGCCGCGCGCGGCAATCACCGGCTGCACGCAACGCGCCGCGAGGTCCATGATCTCGCCGCGCAGCGCGACATCCGACATCAGCAGTTGCGCATCCACATAGACCGGACTGGCCCAGCCCGAGGTGTAGAAGAACGGCTGGTGTGCGGCAATGCGCACCGCACCCAGCCCCACCAGGGCCTGGGCAACGCGGGGGGCGTCGGAGTCGGAAAGAAGCATGGGCGTGTCCCTGGGCAAAACGTAGATGGTAAGAAGACGGGGGGCCGACAAGAAGTGGCTAAAATTCGCCCAGCCGTTCCCAACCGCGATGGCTCGCCCTCCATGTCCCTTTCCGACTTCACCTCCTCGCGCAGCTTTCTGCGCCAGATCGACCTGTCCTCGCTTGACCTGTTCGTGCTGATCTGCGAGCACGGCAGCATTGCGCGCGCCGCCGAGCATGGCGGCATGGTGGCCTCGGCCGTCAGCAAGCGCATTGCCGAGCTCGAGTCGCTGGCGCGCACGCCGCTGCTGCTGCGGCACGCGCGCGGCGTGGTTCCCACGCCCGCCGGGCAGCTGCTGCTCGAGC
>JBBKVU010000101.1:0-6356 GCA_037968595.1 Comamonas sp. | reverse complement strand
TGGGGCGAGGCCGCGCGCTCGGGTGACCGCCTGACAGTTCAAGCCCTTTTCTTGAAAGCAGGCATCTGGTCGCGCTTCCGGCACCATCGCCAGAATCTGCCGTTGACCGAATCTGTCGTTCAACTGTTTCGAGTTTCGGAACAATCAGAGCGACAAGTAGGCCGGCGTGCGGTTTGGCGGAGAAAGAATTGACAGGATGAAGAGCACGACAGCCTAAAAAAGGCTGCAACGTACTTTGCCAAGATGTCCGGGTGAAGTACGTATTTATGGCCGAGCACCAAGGCCAGTTCAAGCTCAACAGCATGTGCTGCATTCTGAAGGTCCAGTGAAGTGGCTATTACACCTGGAAGGCCAATCCACAGTCCCAGCGTGCATTGGCGGACCAAGTCTTGCTGGCAAGCATCCGTCAATCCTTTGACAACAGCAATGGCATCTATGGCGACCCACGTATCCACAGGGACCTGCGTGAGGACGTTAGTCATTGAGCTGTACTCACCCGGGGTCGTGGGCTGGTCGTTTATGGCATTAAAGTAGTGGATTTACGAAATTCACTACTTTAGTGCCAGTTACCTAGAGCCATGACAGATACAAGATGGACATACCGCCGACCACTATGTGCGGCAAGGGACTCCTCGCTATTGCAGCTTTTTTTTGGCGCAAGCGCTGCTATCTCCTGACGCTTCTTGACGAGACGTCGTTCAACAACACCTTCAGCCTCAACTACGACACGGTTCGAGGCTTCCACGATACTCAAACGCTTTAGCCACTCGCACCTTATAAGAAAACTTTTTCCGCCCATTCGCTACACGGTTTCAGGTACTACCTGGAGCTGTAGATGGAATGGTTGGATGGATTCGAAATGCATTGCGGGACGCTGGTCGCCCGATTGGTCACAAACGCGGGCATCCGCCATGAGGAAAACCTTGGAACGCTGGCGAAGGTTGGGGTCCCGGACGGCGACTACGAATGGCGGGCGCCGTTCACAACAGACTTTGCCGATTGGGCCTCCGCTTCAACTGAGGACTACCTTGAGGCGTTCCCCAGCTTGGCCGACGCCTCGAGTAGTGGGTCCCATCAGATTTTTAGATTTAGCCACGGGTGGAGCGATTTCCTCGTTCCCGCACTGGTACTGTTTCGTGCCCTATTCCCCCTGATTCCGGAGGCATTCGAGTACGCTTTTACGCCGCGAATGCTTGAGCTGCTCTGCCAGCCGCTAGAAAACGATGGACATTGGTCAGTGGTGCTGCCTGACTTCAAGGGTGTATACCGGGGACGAGACCGCCCCTCGACACGGGAGTCGCTGACCTGGGGCTCGCTGTTCCCCAGTGCAAACAAAGCTTGGTCGTCGGTCTACAAAAACTGTTGCCAAGGTAGTTTTTCGATGAGTCTACCTTTGGCACAGGCTCGAATCTTGCCCATCGGCATCAGGCGCGGGCGAACGGTTCACGTCACATCTCTTTCCGTCAGTGGGGTACTGGCGCTCGAGCCACCATTCGATTTCGCATCCGGAGCGGCAAATTCTTTTCTTTGGAATCGGAATGCTTCACCGCTGGGACCGCATACGAATCAATACCAAGAGCCAGCCATACACCGAAAGTCGTCATCCTATACGCGGCTAACGGACGCAGAGTGGGCTCGTGTTCGCCACGTATGTGACCCTGCGCAGTCGCTCACGGGGAGGAAGCCCCGAGACTGCAGGAGAACAATCGCCGATGGTCTTTTGCAGCGGTATGTGACAGGTTCTCCATGGAAAGAAATTGCCCAGCTACCGTTGACACCAAACGCTCTTGAGGTCCATTGGTATCAATGGCGAAAGGATGGACGATTTGAAGTTCTTCTAAAGCAAACTAGAGAAATTCAAAGCATTGCCTCAACATAAATTTGGCACAGCAGTGGCTCCGTTTTTTGACCGGAAAGAAGAACGTAGCTACATTTGACTCCAAATATGGAGCTAAATATGAACCCCATCCTCGCCGACCTATCTGTCAGCATGTCTGAGTTCAAGAAGAATCCAGCGGCGGTACTGCGGAAGGCTAACAGTCGCCCGGTAGCTGTGCTCAACCACAATCGGCCCGCTTTCTACGTTCTCGAACCTCACATGTTCGAAGCCATGGTCGGGGAGCTTGCGGACCAAGGCCTTTACAGAACCGCGGCTAGTCGACTTGCGGAGAAGATGCGAGCTGTTGAAGTAACGATTGACGACCTCTGAGGGCTCAGGCCTTTCTTCTGCCGCGTGGCCCCTTACTCGATAATCGTTCCATGAACAAGACGATAAAGTCGCCCGGAGGCATCACAGTGCGAGTGATTGAGGCCTTGAACGGATTCAAACGTAAACACGGCTACTGGCCCTCAACGTTAACCGCCGATTGCTCATTAATTTCCTTCCTTGCAACCACGTCCCTGACACCACTGGGATTTTTCCTGCCGCAGTCGAAGGTTGAGCTTGTTGAAGGGGCGGAGGGTGACATTGTCGCGACCGGTCGAAATGGTGCATCCTTCAGCTATGGCGACGAGGGTTGGCAAGACCTTCCCGTCCGAGAGGGAACCGGGGTTGTCGACGCCCGTGCTTGGCTTGGCCTTGATGCCGACGACGAGTAGGCACAACGCATGCTGGGACGTATAAAGGCGCTGCTGACTCGCGGGTCCAGAGAACAGAATACGCATGACATACCTCCCTCCGAGGCGTCGGTTCGGCGTTGGACTGACGAGGAATTAGACGTCCGGCGGCAGGCGCTGGAAAACTTGCCGTTGTATGCGTGGACAGCTACAGAGCATTACGCTGCGCTTGAGTACATCGTGCAACGGTACTACCCGCGCTCGGAACCTCTCCTGCGGAGCAACTGGGATGCCGCAATGGAGCGGATGCGGTGCCAGGTTGACGCGAATTTGCAAGCTGCTGCGGGCGGCACCTTGCCGCCCTCCGACTTCGAGGAGATTAACCAGCGCTACCAGGAGTTTCGGGAGCAGTTGCACAGGTCTTACGCGATGCCGCTGGCAGATTTTCAGCGCATCGTGATGCCGGGGTTGCAGCGTTATCCCTTTGCAGAGGGTCTCGCACTGGATGCCGTGGACACGGAGAGGCTTTGGAATGCGAGTGCTTCGGTTCTTGCAGATGGGCCTCCTGCTGCCCGATACGCCCGTTCGGATGCGCGTGACCAGCTTTTGGGGCGGGTCGGCCCTACGCTTATCGACGCAGCAGTTGCTCTTCGCAGTACTTATGAGACCCTGCGTCGGGCTCGCAACGCCGGTTGCACAGAAGTAGTGCTGATAGCTCCACTACGGTGCGGTTGCGTGCACGACCTCCTCGACGGGCGAACCGCTATGGTCGCCGACTTGCTCAGGGCGCTTGAGGTCGGCGCACCGCAGATACCACCTCCCCGTACGCCCTGCACCGTTTCGGAGGCGCCGGACCTGTGTCGGGTGTCAATCATGCCAATTGAACCGCGCGTATCACGACCTGGCGACGAAGCAGACTTTGCTGACTGGTTGGATGCGAACTTGAGCACACCCCGTTCTTCGCTTGATGCTGATTGGGAAGCCAAGTTGGAAGAGCGTGTCGCTCAGCGGCTTGCTTCGCCAGGCTGACCGGGACCGAACAGTCGTGGAGCGCGCGTGTGGAAATCTTGACCAATCAGCCGCCTCCTTCCTGCCGACCCTAGGTCAAGGAGAAGCTATTTTGGTTGGTGTCAAATCCCCATGCCCTTACCTGTTCGAATCAGGGCCCTCAACTACGCACCGGAGTCAAAAGGGCCGGACTACGCGAACTGCTGGGGTTAGGGATATGCAGAGCTGAAGAGTTTTAGGACGGCGCCGCAGAACAGGTCAGACCGCTCAAGTCGGTGCTATTCGGCGATGCGCTCACCGCCTCGTAATGGCAGGAAGTGCTTGGACATGCCGAACTGCACGCGACCCGTTGCGGCCTTTCGATGTGCTTAGTCCGATAACTCCCGTGGCAGCGATTTCAAACATTGGAATGCCTTAAGCGCCCTGTGCACCTATGCCGACACTCTTGCGCTCTGTCGATGCCCTAAGTCTTCGAACCCGATGGCTTATTGTCGCGTCCCGCGTCGATAATTACGATGTCCTCTCGGTCCTGTAGCTTCAGGTCACGGAGGATGCCGGCGACCTTCTCAAGCTCGCTTTCGGAAAAGTACAAAATGACTTTGATGGCCTTCTGCGTCTGGCTGGCCTTGGCATAAACCTCGACCTGCTTCTCCAAGTTGCGTCGCAAACTTGAATTACTTGCCAGCTTGAACTCGACCAAGCTGGCGTTCCGTATACCCTTCGAGACCTTGTAGTCCACAGGTCCGCGACCGTTGTTGACCTCGGCGTTCACGTCGAACGCGGTGGCATACCAGGTCAGCCGAAACATCGTGTGGAGGTCGCTTTCACGTTTCACTGGCTTCCCCTCCACGTAGAAGACCCTGTATCCGTCGTTATCCTCAATAACGTGTTTCAAGTACTTCACGCGCTGCAGCGACTCCTCGTACGAGTCTCCGCGCTCGTAGAACTCGGTCCCCGCCAAGTGCTTTAGCATCAGCTCGCGGATGTTCTCCACGAACTGCATGTGCGTCTCCTGGACCTTCTTACTACTGACTGCGTGCGCCTCGGAGGCATGCGCCTCCTTCCACTGGATGTAGTGGTCAATCAGCTCTGTGAACTGCTCGATGGTCCGCAGCGCAGCTGTCTTGCGTTCCTCCTGGGTCGAGCGTTCGCTTATTTGCCGTAGAAAGTGGTCATTGACCTGTGCTCGAAGGTGTTCGTCCGGCAGCGACTGCCGAAGCTGGAAGAACTGGCTGAGCATGTCACCCTGGTTTATCCAAGCCTCGTCACGCGTCAGGATTTCGCACGGGGTGAGGATGACGTAGTCGCCCGCGTGCCAGGGCAGCTCGAAATGCCCGGACTGCCAGCGCCGCGTCTCATAGTTGAAGATGACCCGTTCGATATGAACTCGCTTCACCTGACTTGGCTGCATGTTCTGTTTTGCGAAGTCTTCGGTGTACTTAAGCAGATAGCCCTTGATTAGGTTCGTAGTGAAGTCGCTCAGATGGTCGCGGCCCACGCCGCCGCTAAGCAGACCCAGCTTTTCAAGGTGCGAGCTCTTTGTCAGAGTCTCTTCACCAAAGTTTCGGAATACTTTTTTGAAATTCCGGGCAAGTGCATCAGCGAAATGCTTGCCTAGCCCGGTTCCGCTATTGCCCTGCCGACTGAATCCCAGCCAGTTCTGCTTGACCTCGCGGAAGAAGAGCCAATGCGAAATTGCGCCGTCCGTCAACTCATCAGCCTGGGCACGGTCCCGTACGAAGACAAGGTACTTAATGATGTCGTCATGCAAGGCTCGGAGTTCAGGCCGCTCGCTGTCGAACAGCAGGAAAGGGTCGACAAATAGCGGCAGGTCGTTGACCAGCGCGATGTTGAAGGCGCCATAGGCGTCGACGACCGTGGGCTCGACACCGAACACGTCGGAGAAGTAAATCACTCGCAATGCCTCCCTGGTACATCTTATGGCCAGCTGATGTGGCGGCGTTGTCCACTCAAATTTGCAACCCGACAACATATGCCTTACTATAAAAATAAGGCGTCTGGGCCGAACCTGTTCCCGGGTTAAAGCAGACACATCAGCTTACACCACCGAACGGACTTCAATCCGGGTCGATGCGTAATCGGGAAACGTCGACCAAACAGATTGGAGTGCCGTATGGCAGCTACACCTCTGTGCGAGGCCCCTCTCGCCGCCCTCAAGAAGTCGCTCCGCGACGAGTTTTCCTTCGTCAAGTCCTCGCATTTGAGCGAAGCGCTTGCCTACAGTTTGGATTTCCGTACCTATGCATCGATGCAATCAGCGATGGTCGGTCCAGAGCAAGACCGCCCCTTCGTTCTGCTGAAGACGCCTCGCTTTATCGAACGGCTGGTCCAGTTCGGCTACGAAGACGACCCCGAGTTCGACTTCGAAGTCACCATTGCCGGCCGCGAGCCGCCCGCTGGCGTGGTCTCGACCGTGCCGGACTCAGCTTACGCAATTGAATACAAGACCGTCCGACAGAAGGCTTGGCGTAACCTGATGGTGTGTGCGATTAATGCGGCCCTCGAACAGAAGCTGTTTAGCCTACGTCCCGGTGACAACCGCTTCCCGGACAACATGCGCCGCGGCGAGTTGTTCGAGTTCGTCTTGCCCAACGGGATGCCCGCACGTGGTTCGGTTGCAGACGCTGGCTTCCACGAGCTCTCGGTGCATGCCGCCGTATACCCGAAGGGGGATATCGTCCGAGCTTTCAACGCAGGCTTTGATGCAGGCGACGCCTTCGGAACAACCTGGGTCGAGCGAGACCGCGGCGCCTGGATGCAGTCGTCGGATA